>JACXUF010000203.1 GCA_014764105.1 Sulfuricurvum sp.
TGTTCCCCAAGGTCTATGACCCGTTAGGTGAATATTATGAAGTTGTGAATCCTTTTCTTTTAGTTTTTCTACTACTTTTTTAACTTTTTGAGAAGAGCCGTCCATAAAAACCTACTAAAATCTATAAAAATTTTAATAAATCTATTTATTTTGTAAATTTGTTACTGCTTCATTGGTCGCTAACGCTAAACCTCCACAGTCGTTTATTGTGTCGCCTGAACCTGTCGCCACATTTTTTAAATTGATACTTGCATTTAAATCTCTGTCAATCTCAAATCCACAATTTGAACATCGATAAACTCTATCAGATAATTTTAAATCATCTTTAACAGAGCCACAATTACTACAAGTTTTTGAAGATGGATAAAATCTATCCACGATAATTAATTCACTTCCATACATATCACATTTGTAAGAAAGTTGTTCTTTAAACATTCCAAATCCACTATCAATAATCGATTTTGAAAGTCGTCTGTTTTTAAGCATTCCACTTATATTCAAATTTTCTATCACAATTTTTTTAAAATTTTTTGATAAATAACTTGTCAATTCGTGTAGTGCTTGTTTTCTACTCTCACTTACAAAATAGTGAAGCTTTGCAATTTTTTCTTTTGTCTTTTGATAATTCTTACTATCTTTTTTAGCTCGTGCTAACTTTTTTTGAAGCTTTGCTAATTTTTTTTCTCTTTTTAAAAATGATTTATGAGCTTTGAAAACTTTTCCATTTGATAGTGTCGCTAAACTCTTCACCCCTAAATCTACTCCAACAACTTCAAAACTTGGCTCTCGTTTTGGAATTGTTGTTTCAACTAAGATTGAAGCAAACCATTTTCCACCTTGATAACTGATAGTTACTTGTTTAGCTTGTCCATCAAATCTCAAGTTATTTCTCATTTTCAAACTTCCTTTGAATTTTTCAAAACTTAACTTTTTACCGTTTACCTTGAATTTCTCTTTTTCTCTAATTGAAAAACTTTCATTAACTCCTTTTTTCTTAAATTTCACAACTCCATAATTTAAAGCTTTTGCTTGTTCTTTTGGAGTTTTTGCACTTAGAAATCTATTGTTTCGTTCCTTTTTTGTTTTATCTTGAAACTGGTTTTTAATAGCTTTTTCTAAATCATCTATGCAATTTCTAACTACTCTTGTTGAGAACTCTTGCAACCACTCATGAGTTATTCTCAACTCTTTAACAAATTCTGCATACTCTTTTTTAGAAAATTTTTTTGTATCTTTATATTTTGCTACCAATTGATTATAAACAAATCTTTT
>JACXUF010000204.1 GCA_014764105.1 Sulfuricurvum sp.
CTGAAAACCCCAATAACCTCCTATTTTAGGCACTTTCAAAGCTATTTTTTAGTAGAGTGTCGACCATAAACATGGTGATAAACCTTTAATTTTTGGTCGAAATAGGTTAAAACATGGTTCGTAAAAGTGCTTCAAGAACACAAGCTAATTTATTCTACGGCTCACTGATCAATATCCTTGATCCACATGATCCTTTGGTTGGTTGGCCGATGCTATGGAGTGGAGCGTGATGAAAAAAAGAGTTAGAGAAATATTACAACCACTCCAATGGTCGACCAAGTAAACCGATACGGTTGATGGCGTGGCTGTTGATGCTCAAACAACTGGAAAATCTTTCCGATGAGAACGTTGTCCTTCAATGGAAACGCAATCATTACTACCAATACTTTTGCTGGATGAATGATTATTGCTCATCACTTCCGTGCGACCCGACAGAGTTAGTGAAGTTTCGCAATCGAATTGGTCAAGCATGTATTGACGCTATCTTCGGTGCAAGTGTTTCATTGCATAGTGAAGCTGCCAAAGAAGAGCGTGTGATTATTGATACAACGGCACACGAAAAGAACGTCACCTATCCGACTGATGAAAAGTTAGCTATCAAGATTATTAATCGACTGCACAAAATTGCCAAGCGTGAGGGGATAGCACTACGACGCACCTACGTCAAAGAGATCAAGTGGCATCGAATCACCCTTTTATTTTTTCGTCATCCTGAAAAGAAAAAGAGAGCAACATCGGCGATGAGACGATTATGCACCATTGCAAAAACACTGATTCTAGATTTGGAGCGTCACTTCGATAATAGAGAGCATAAACGCTACAGTATATGCAAATATTGCTACAAATGTGACAGAGGTTATCGCGGGATCAAACACATCGGTGAAACAACCATCTCCATTTTGGGTGTTCAACTCAAACGTGATACTGAAGAACAAAAAGAGGCAAAGAGGAAGAAGTTTAGACGACGTGCTGCTATCGAACCACTCATCGGTCATCTCAAAAACCTTTATAGGCTTTCAAGGAACTATCTTAGGGGGTTTATGGGAGATCAAATCAATCTTCTTATGGCCACTTGTGCTTGGAATATGAAAAAATGGATGAATGAATTCATCCATGATCTATGTTTAACGATAAACGGTTGTACATTAGCACTGTTTGCCAATCGATGGATGGAGTGTTGGAGATATACACTATGTTTAACGGCTGTAAAAATCCCGATTTGGACTGAAAAGTGAAAGTGTTGGAGCTTTTTCGGGGTGCTTATTGCCCTCGCCCACACATTGGGAGTTTTTAACGGCGCGACCGATAAAGCCGGCTTGATTAAAACCTTCCGCCGTTTGTGGTCGGAAGGGGAGAGCAACAACCGCGAAATGATCGTCGCCTTTTTCAAACACGAAGGGAGAATGTATCCCAACCCAAAACCGCGTGAAAAACCGCATGAGCGGGAAGAGAAAATCGACGAACTCTTGGAAACGTTTGAGCTCAGCGACGAGGAGCGACGTGATCTGCATGCGGCATTTATCGACATCCGCACCCGTAAAATCACCCCAGAAAAAATTGCCGCAAAACTTGAACACATCCGCTACACCCGCAAGCGTGAGGCGCTCGAAAAAGCACTCGATGGAAAATTCGACTACGACGATACCCTAGAGTATTATTCCCCGATCACCTATAACGTCGGCGGTGAGAGTTTTACTAAAATCCATCTCCTCAAAACTCCACCACTCAATGAAAAACGGCTCCATGAAGAGACTACCGACGTATTGGTTAGCGAAATTACCGCTCTTAAATCGGCACTAACAGATCAAAAACAAGAACAAACCAATACGTTTTTAGAGTCTCTCAATCTAAACAGCCACCGCTATCTCACTCGCGAACAGATCATTGCTTCACTCAAAAGCGCCCCCCCCTCGACCCAAACATTCGGGGTACTGAGTATAGAGATTGTGCGGGATGTTTTGGCGCGCCATCTGCGCGCCCCCCTCACCTCGGTCGGAAGCGATGATCTAGTGATCGAAATCGACAAATCGCTCTCGCTCCCCTATCGAAATACCCCCCTTGAGTACACCCTCGCACTCCATCTCGATGCCCATGAGCTGAGCCGCCAAATATGGAGCGAAGAGGAGCTCACTATCGCATCGATGATTGAGGGGCAGAGCGCACACGAAGAGCGAGCCTTTTTGAGCGAGCTGGAGCATCTCGTTGATGAGTGTCGCGAACACTCCAAACTTTTGAACATAGATAACGTCCATCTGTATGGCATCGTCTATGAGCTGCTTTTGCCCTATCTCACCAGGGCTCCCCATATCAGCTCTAAAACGTACCGTCGTGTTCTCTTTGCTTTCGATCAGCGGATTGCGGATGAACTCCTCAAACGTCAGCGTCAAGC
>JACXUF010000205.1 GCA_014764105.1 Sulfuricurvum sp.
ATCTGGTCCTCGATGATGGAGGATATCTGTCATTTTTACTAAAGTTTGTTTGTCTGATTTCTTAGAAAAATCACAAAATCCTGCTATTCCGCACATCTATGAACCTATAATATTTAAAATAGAATTGAATTTTTTGGCAATAATTGAAGGAGAAAATTTTTCTTTTATAAGTTCTATTGATCTGTATTTCATTCTCACAATTTCCTCTTTAGGTAAATTTGAAATTTTCACCAGTGCCTCAGCTAATGAGTCTATATTTTGTGGTTCAAAAAGAAATCCATTGCCATCCACCAAATCAATTAAACCACCTGTATTTGAAAATATTACAGCATTTCCAGTGGCTAACCCTTCTAAAGCAAACATTGATAAACCTTCATAACGGCTTGGTAATACAACTATATCAGATTGCTTTAAAAAATTAATAGTTTGCACATGTGGAAGTTCGTCTATAAAAGTTATATTATTAAAATCTTTAGATAATGACAAGATTTTAAATTTTTCATCACCTTTACCAACAACAGTAATTTCAAATCTATTTACTACTTTATGGTCTAGTAATCTCAATGCATAAATAAAATCTAAAAAACCTTTTTGATTAAAACCTAGTCTGTCCATTCTCCCCAAAATAAAAAGTTTTAATTTATAGCCAACATTTACATCAATAAACTCATTATCATTTTTAATCGTATTAGGAATAATAAAAAAATTCTTATTGCCAATTTCAATTACATTTTCATCAAAGTAGTGTTTTTTGGCGAAGTCAATATGAAAACTATTCGTTGATGCGATATTAATTATTTTTTTTGCTAAAAAATTACGAATAATGTATTTTCGTATTCTATACTCTAAAGACTTATCAAACATTGTATATTCAGTTTCATTAGTTGAATGAATTCTTATAATAGTTTTATCATAAATGTCAGAATCTAATAAATTAATAAATAAAGACTGATCAAATGTTTCAATAAAGAGTAAATCATAGTTTTCTGACTTAAATTTTTTAGAAACTTCTTTTGCGAATGGATACTCATTTAAAAAGTATCTAATTTTTCGTATATTAATTTTAGGTTTTAATCTTAAAATTTCCAATCTATCTCTTTTGATTTCCTGATTCTCTCCAAGTTGATAAGGAGTAATTACCGTCACATGAATATCTGACGAGTAATCTAAAATTGCATTAATTAAGTTTTGAAAGGCATTTGAATATCCAGAATTTTGTGGATAAAAAACATGACAATAAAACATTACTTTTTTCATTGTCTC
>JACXUF010000206.1 GCA_014764105.1 Sulfuricurvum sp.
GATTATAATCGCGATTCTGGGAATATTTGGTGGGATGGTTTGTCGGGTTCATGGCAAAATGCTGTTGCTCCGGCTCATCCTGATCCGGTTTCTGGTATGCACTGCTGGCACCAAAAAGTTCTACTCGAACCGGCGCAAGCGGGAGATAAAATCGGGGATATTTTCGTTAACTACGAGAATAACTTCAAAACCTATCAAGCATGGCGTGACCAACTTACGCGTGGTTTGGATGAAAATTCAACCCTTCGCCGTCCTCGCCACATCAAACGTCCATGGGTTCGTCTCGATCCATCAGCGTACGATGTTTCTATCAAGTCCTAAGGGCTTGATGCCTCTTTTAACTCACACTCATTAGGGTCTTTTTAGTCTATTGGGCTAAAATCTCACAACGTTTATTGCAAGGCTATTTTATGGAAGAAATTATTGCGCGGAGCAATGTATACGCGTTATTGTCGCGAGTACTGCTTCAAGAGCTAGATAGTGAAAAATTAGAATTTTTTTGTACCGATGAGACGATTTTGGAATTTTTACCTCACTGGCGTGACTGGGAATTTCGAAATCTCGAGAGACAAAAGCTTTTGGAAGAGTATTTGAATCCAGATTTTGCCAATCTTTCCTTGCTCCACTTGATCCCGTATGAGACCTTTTATACCCGAGCTGATCAGATGATCGAGACGGGTGGCGCTAATCCGGTCACAGATTTCTACAGCCGATACGATTTTATCGTCGATTATGGAGTTGCACGGGTTGTATCCGCTGATCATATCGGTATTGAAATGGAGTTTATGCACCATCTGTGTGAAGCGCAGCTCAAAGCTTTTAGGGAGAGCGATAAGGAGGCCTCGGATGAGCTGATCCGTGTCCAGTATGAGTTTCTCAATACCCATCTACTTAAATGGGCGCCGATGTATCTCATTAACATGAAATACGAAGCACGTACACCACTCTATTATGATACGGCGGAGATGGCGCTCGAATTTATCCTCTCCGATAACGAAACATTGAGTGTTTTGGTCAAAGCGTGAGTCTTTTACATCTCTCTGCAGGACGGTGTGTCCGCGCCCTCAGCGTCAACTCCATCTGCTCTCATTGCACGGACGGATGTCCCACCAGTGCGATTATCCTAAACGATCGTCTCCCCTCCATCAATCAATCGTTGTGCGTTGGATGTGGAGGGTGTGTTGCGCTCTGTCCAAGCGAAGCGTTGGCGTTGGATGATTTTAATCCGACTAATTTTTTCTTTGAGGCTGCATCGGATGA
>JACXUF010000207.1 GCA_014764105.1 Sulfuricurvum sp.
CTTTCACGTCTTTATCAAAAAATTGCACTTAATGTTTGAATTGGCGCTTTTAAAGCATATGAAGACAATTATCACATTAAAAGAGTTTCAGTAGCTAGGCAAATTTGCTATAATATGTTTGTACGCTTATAGAAAACGGCTCACTGCCTATAAGCGAGTTTCAGTAGCTAGGCAAATTTGCTATAATATGTTTGAGAATATAAATACTATAAGAATATAAATACTTAAAGTTTCAGTAGCTAGGCAAATTTGCTATAATATGTTTGTAAAAATGCTAACTTTTAAAGTCATTAAGTCTGTTTCAGTAGCTAGGCAAATTTGCTATAATATGTTTGTAAAGATTTTTGTCTTATCAAGTGTGGTAAAGGAGTTTCAGTAGCTAGGCAAATTTGCTATAATATGTTTGTTTGGTAAGGAGATAAAATGGCAAATACAGCAGAAACGTTTCAGTAGCTAGGCAAATTTGCTATAATATGTTTGTTAAAAAAAGCATCGGCACAGCCAAAGCCAAAAAGAGTTTCAGTAGCTAGGCAAATTTGCTATAATATGTTTGCTTTAACAATTTTTAAAATGTTTTGCAATTGTGTTGTTTCAGTAGCTAGGCAAATTTGCTATAATATGTTTGGAGTCTTGGACTATTGCTATAAAATAAACTCAAAGTTTCAGTAGCTAGGCAAATTTGCTATAATATGTTTGTATTTGTTATAATGCGATTAAATAAAAAAAACAAGTTTCAGTAGCTAGGCAAATTTGCTATAATATGTTTGTTTCAATAATATTGTTTATCGTGTCTATTAAAATGGTTTCAGTAGCTAGGCAAATTTGCTATAATATGTTTGGGTGTAAAAAATGAGTACAACAAATAAAAATAACGTTTCAGTAGCTAGGCAAATTTGCTATAATATGTTTGAAACAATTTCACATATATCATTATGATAATTTTGGTTTCAGTAGCTAGGCAAATTTGCTATAATATGTTTGGGTGTAAAAAATGAGTACAACTAACAAAACTACTGTTTCAGTAGCTAGGCAAATTTGCTATAATATGTTTGCTTTTTCAAAAGATGAAAAACTAAATTTTAAAAGAAGTTTCAGTAGCTAGGCAAATTTGCTATAATATGTTTGCTATAGTTGCAGGCTTTTTACATACAATGCAAAGGTTTCAGTAGCTAGGCAAATTTGCTATAATATGTTTGACCCTAAAAACTATCGATTTTTAGGGCTTCATTTGGTATAAATTATTTTATTTTTTCGAAAA
>JACXUF010000208.1 GCA_014764105.1 Sulfuricurvum sp.
TGTGCGATAAGAAATCATAAAATTTAGAATCCCTAAAATAAGGGCTTTATAGAGCCTAAAAAATCAATTTTGTGTGCCTCAAGATAAATTTGTTAAAATCTTGTATGTATTTAAAGATTAGAAAAAAGAAAAATTCAAGTGGAAGTGTCAGCATTCATATTGTTCCAATGGTATCTATTTGATAAGCCGGAAAAAGCAAACTTTTGACACTAAAGAGCCTCCTGCTCTCTATCATTATTACGCTTTACTACGATATGATTAGCATAAAAAAATTGCTCTCAAAGTCAATCCAAATGAAAAATACACTTATGAACACACCCAACCATTTCGACTCCATCGCTGAGCATTTCAACCGTATTTGGTATTTCTCCGATGATTACAAAGATTTCGTCATTTCCCACATACTAAACGACCTCCAATTCTCCCCCGATGATATTCTCGCCGATATCGGCGGCGGGACAGGGAGTTTCACGGCACGCCTCCAACGCGATGGAGCCTTTAAGTGCGCCTACTGTATCGAACCATCCGCACCGATGTGTGGTGAAGCCTCGAAATTTTCAAATATCACCGCTATCTGCACCGATGCTCACGGCTTTTTGGAACAAAACATCCCTTTTACCAAAATGCTCCTCAAAGAGGTGATCCATCACATTACCGATCGAGAAACGTTTTGGCTCAACACCTATAACTCTCTCCCATATGAGGGAAAACTCCTTATTATCACCCGCCCGCAACAGATCTCTTTTCCATTGTTCGATGCAGCAAGAGAGGCGTTCGCCAAAAACCAACCACCTCATGATATGATCGAAAACGAACTCTTAGAATGTGGATTCAACATTAATACTTCCCATAGAAGCCACACCTTTGCCCTAAACAAAAAGAGCTGGTACGAGATGCTTCAACACCGTTTTATGTCTGATTTGGGAGTGTTTAGTAGCCAAGAGATTGACGAAGGAATTAAGGAGATTGAATCCCGATATGATGGAGAGGTGATCGATATTATCGATCATTTGATATTTATCAAAGCGACGAAATAATAACTACCATTATGCACTTGATGACATCAAGGACAAAAGGGGAGTTTTCTGCCATATACACAAAGATATGGCAAGCTTTAGGGGGTTGTATGGAGATTTGTCTCTGATGCTTTGCGGGCTATGAGCGTAAAGTGGGTAACATCAGTTATTAACACAGATTCTGTGTTATCATTACCTCATGATAAATCTAAACACCGAAACACAGTTCAACATCCTCCCC
>JACXUF010000062.1 GCA_014764105.1 Sulfuricurvum sp.
CCAATGAGGAAAATAAAAATGGTCTAGACGTACCACATAAAGCACCGACAAAGACCAAACAACCCAAAATAAAGCGCACCGAGCAACACCTCTTTTTTTTCTAACTGATGTTACGCACTTTGCGAGCAAAGCCAGCAAAGCATCAGAGACAAATCTCCCTACAACCCCCTAAAGCTTGCCATATCTTTTTGATATGGCAGAAAACTACCCTTTTTACCCTTAATTTCATCAAGTGCGTAATGGTAGTTTTTAATTCTAACATTATCGCTCTAAAGATATAATATCGCCACTTTAAACTGTGGGGTAAAATGTATGTCTAAACGGATATTAGAAGCAATGAAACCGGGGGTCATCTTTGGTGATGACGTTCAAAAACTGTTTGAAATCGCAAAAGAAGAGGGGTTTGCCCTCCCAGCGATCAACGTCGTCGGAACCGATTCGATCAACGGCGTTCTCGAAGCGGCTAAAAATGTCAATTCACCAGTTATCATCCAGTTTTCCAATGGAGGTGCGAGCTACTACGCCGGCAAAGGGCTTAGCAACGAGAACGAAAAAGCGGCCATTGCGGGAGCGATCAGCGGAGCAATTCACACCCATATGATGGCGGAAGCATACGGGATTCCTGTTGTTTTGCATACCGATCATGCGGCACGTCACCTACTTCCTTGGATTGATGCATTGCTCGATGCGGGTGAAAAACACTACGCACAATATGGCAAACCACTTTTCTCTTCCCATATGCTTGACCTCTCCGAAGAGTCTCTCGAAGAGAATGTCACAACGTGCGTCGAGTACATGAAACGCATGGACAAAATCGGTATGACGCTCGAAATCGAACTGGGTGTTACTGGAGGAGAAGAAGACGGAGTCGATAATTCCAACATCGATAATGCCCTCCTCTATACCCAACCCGAAGATGTCGCATATGCGTATGAGAAACTCAGTGCAGTGAGCAACCGTTTTACAATCGCTGCATCGTTTGGGAATGTTCATGGTGTTTACAAGCCTGGAAATGTCGTCCTTACTCCGATAATCCTCAATAATTCTCAAAAATACATCCAAGAAAAATTCAATACCCCATCCGACAAACCGGTTAACTTTGTTTTCCACGGCGGTTCAGGCTCTACCATTGAAGAGATCCGCGAAGCGATCAGCTACGGCGTTATCAAAATGAATATTGATACCGATACTCAGTGGGCGACATGGGAAGGGGTCAAAAATTACTATGAGAAATACAAAGAGTATCTCCAAGGGCAAATCGGAAACCCAGAGGGTGAAGACAAACCGAATAAAAAATACTACGACCCGCGCAAATGGCTCCGCGATGGACAAAAAGCATTAGTAGCACGGGTTAAAACAGCGTTTGAAGATTTGAACGCGCTCGATAGAAACTAACATTAATTCAATAAACCTCTTTACGATGTCCAATACGGATGATCGTAATGAGAATTTTTTCTTCTGTAATCCGAAAAATGATCCGATAATCCCGCACCCGCAAACGAAATTTACCGCTGCATTCTCCTTTGAGCGCTTTAATATTATTTTTAAGTCTATCGGGATCAATTGCAAGCAAAATGATTTTTTCTTTGAGTTGTTTTTGGATGAGACGATCTAACTGCGAAAGCTCTTTTTTTGCAGACGGCAAAAACTCAATCGCATGCATCGTTTATATCCCTAACTCTTTCCATACCTCTTCAGCACTGATCGTATTGACCGTCCCCTCTTCTACCTCACGCAACCGCTTGTCAGCGATTTTCTCATCCAACATATCAAAATAGAGCATAAGGGCATTTTCAATCACATGGCTCTTTTTCTTATTTAGCTCTTTGGATAGAGCATTCAACTCATTTGCTACGCTGTTATCAAGGGTAATACTCATCTTGGTTACATTGACATATTTGCTCATCACAGCCTCTTGTACGATAATTATATGGATAATTATACTTCTAATTATATTTCAAAGTCAACATAACATTTGGTGCAATAAAAGTCATTGGTTATAAAATGCAAGAGATCCCGCGAATGCGGGAAAGAGATAGAGGTAAATTATTTAGTATAAACGATTTTTGCTTTTGCGCGGAGATCAGCCATCTTTTTCTCCATAGTCGCTTTAAATTTATCCATTTTCAAACGTTGTTCAATAAAGTTTTTCACTTCCTCAAAACTTAATTTTTTGGCCGGTTTTTTATCCTCAACATAGATAACATGATATCCGAATTGACTCTGAACCGGAGTCGCAGAGATAGTACCCTCTTTCATTACAAATGCTGCATCATTAAATGAAGGCACCATTTGCCCCCGTGGAAAGTAACCCAAATCCCCCCCCTTGACCGCACTCGGACCAGTCGATTTGGATTTGGCCTGAGCAATAAACTCGTTTTTGAGTTTATCACCGCTTAGACCTTTCATACTTTTGATAATCGCTTGCGCTTCAGCTTCACTCTTGACCAAAATATGACGAGCATGGATTTTCTCTTTGTCTACAAACTCATCTGGATTAGCATCAAAGTAGGCTTTGACCTCTTTTGCATCCACTTTAATCGCTTCAAATTGCTCCTGTTCCCACACTTTAGCCGCGAGTTGAATTTTTAGACGATTAACCAGCTTCTCAAGCTCTTGTTTGTACTCTTTGGATTCTAAAACTCCAGTACGTTTAGCGTCATTATAGACCAACTCTTGGGCGATCATCCCCTCGATAATACGCTGACGAAGTTCATTTTGTTTATCAGTAGGTAGAGAATCAAAGCGCCCTTGGGTCCCCTCCATCAATACTTTATTAACCTCTTCTGAGGTGATTTCATAACCGTTTACAGTTGCTAAAACAGCCGCTGATGCACATTGTGCACTCAACAATACACCTAAAATCCATGCGGCATAATATCGCTTCATTACCATCCTTGTGATTGCCCAAATGAATATGGGGATTTAGTTTTGGAATTATAATACATTTGTGAGTATAACATGCAAAAAACAATCAAATTCTCACACTCAGTTTTTTTTCGTCACATGCTACAATACACTCAAAAAATGGACCAAGTGGATGAAAAAAGCGACAAAAAAAGAGATTGAAGGGATCAAAAAGGCACTGCTAGAGCGTTATGGCGAAGCGGTCACCGAGCTCACCTATACCAATGCTTATGAATTGGTTATCGCCGTCGCCCTCTCTGCGCAGTGTACCGATAAACGGGTGAATCTTATCACACCGGCACTTTTCAAAGCCTATCCCACACCCCAAGCACTCGCAAATGCCGATATTAATGATGTAAAATCACTCATCCAAACCTGCTCGTTTTTCAACAACAAAGCGATCAACCTCATCGCGATGGCCAAACGGGTCGTAGAGGTTTACGGCGGTGAGATACCTCTAGATGAAAAGGAGTTAGTAACCCTCGCTGGAGTAGGTCAAAAAACAGCCCATGTTGTCCTTATCGAATACACTGGTGCTAACCTCATGGCGGTCGATACCCATGTCTTTCGGGTAAGTCATCGGCTGGGTCTTAGTGATGACTCCACAGCGATCGCGACCGAAGCGACGTTGGCCAAAAAGCTAAAAACCAATCTCCACCAGCTCCATCATGGACTTGTGTTATTTGGTCGCTATATCTGTACCGCCAAAAATCCCAAATGCGATACCGAGTGTTTTTTGAGGGAATATTGCAAAAGTAGGGGCGGATTTAAAGCCAGATGAGATACAATCACCCCATGAAAAAACACTCTCTATTGATACTACTCCCCATGTTAATGAGCGGATGCTTCAATGAACGTGGAGTGAGTTTGAAATACTACAATAACTGTGAAGAGTATTATGATATGCAAGGGTACTACCACAAACAGTGCGATAAAAATTTGGTTGATTACAAAGATGTGATTGATGCGATCAAACCCGCACAAAATCCTATACGGGGAAGTGTCCGCTAAGATAGGCTATTTGGTTGCGATAAAAGTTGCAAAATTTGCCCACCGAAACAGAACTTCGCAGGTTTTGAATCCGCTGTTTTTTGCCATTTGGATATTCTCGTTCATTGTATAAGGAATAAGAACATTTTCAAGAGCTTCCCGTTTTTGGACGATTTCATACTCGCTATACCCTTGGCTCTTTTTGAAATCGTAATAACAATCAATCAGCTCTTTATTGAGCCTTGGATCTTCGCTCACCACTTTTTCACTAAAAATAAACACCCCTTCTTCGTTTAGAATGTCGGCGATGTTTCTCACTAACGTATCCCGTACTAACGGTCGGATAAACTGTAGCGTATAGTTACTAACAATCACTTGCCCTTTTTCATAGGGAAACTGAAGAATATCCCCCTCATACAATTCAATCTTCGATCCGTATGCATCAATTTTTTTACGGGCATGTTCGATCATTGCCGTAGAATTGTCGATACCAATGAGGCGTATATTCTCGATCTTCCCTACAACACGTTCAATAGCAAGAAGAAGTGATGCGGTAGAACACCCCAAATCATAAACGATCCCCCCCTTTTTGAGGGCATTAATAGCAAATCGGAGAGTTAATTCCTGAGACTCTTTGTAAAAGGGGACAGAGCGCAACAGCATATCATCAAATACTGCCGCCACTTCGGCATCAAATTCGAATTGCTTGGAGATCGGTTTGGTAAAGATGGTATCGGTTTTCATAAGCAGTATTGTAGCGTAAAGGGGAGAGGTTTTGAGTGGCAACCGATGTGACGAAACAAACCCAATGAACCCCTCGTATATCTGAAAAGCAAATTTCAGTCAACACTTAAAATAATGTGGGGATACTCACCTCTTCTAGTTTTTTTGCCTTCGAAGGAAGCGGCTTTGTTTCACCGAAAAAAGTGAGTTCATTTTCACGCAATATTCGGATCACATTGGTTGTCCCTGGTGTTCCAATCGGGTATCCCGCCGTGAATATGTATGTATTCTTTTTATCAAGGATCTTTCGAAAAAGTCCACTACGGATAATCTCGCTCAACATCTCTTCCAACCGCCCTTTTTTCGTCAAATAGGCCGGAACAACTCCCCAAACCATTGTCAATAACCGAGCAACACGCTCTTCGTGTGTAGCGGCGTAAATAGTCATTTTCGGGCGATAACGGGAGAGTTTTTTAGCCGATGAACCCGATGTGGTCATCGCGATAATCCCCTCCGCCTTCAAAGAATCCCCAAGTCGGACCGCCGATTCGTTGACAACGTCCATCGAATCATCATATCCAAAATTAAATTTTCCATAGGGGTACATCTCTTCAATCGCTTGAATCGTATTGACCATCGTCTCAACAACCAAAACGGGATTTTTTCCGATAGCACTCTCCTCTGATAACATCACCGCATCGGTTCCATCCAATACAGCATTGGCAACATCGCTGATCTCTGCCCTCGTTGCGTGATCTTTTTCCGTCATGGATAACAGCATCTGCGTTGCAGTAATCACCGGCTTGGAGTGTTCATTGGCCTTTGCAATCAACATTTTTTGAATACTCGGAACACGATAATAGGGAATTTCGATCCCCAAATCTCCACGTGCGACCATCAATCCGTCGCTGTGCTCTAAAATTTCATCGATATTATCGATCGCATCAAATTTCTCAATCTTGGCATAAAGTTGAACATCACCGCCGCAGGAGCGGACAACATCACGCGCATTGATCATATCTTGGGCATTTTGGACAAATGAAATCGCCATAAAATCAACCCCGTTTGCCACTCCCCACGCCATATCGGAGCGATCTTTATCTGTCAAAATATCAATCCCCAAACTGGTATTAGGAAAATTAACCCCTTTGTTGGAGGTGAGTTTCCCTTTGTTTTCAATCTCAGCTTGTATGTAATCGGTATCAATGGCGATAATACGGGCACGGATATTCCCATCGTAGAGATAGATCGCATCTCCGATATTGAGCATATTTAATATAGTGCTTTGATTGATCGAGAGGCGATAGTGATTTTCCCCTATTTTCTCCCCCTCACACGTCTCATAATAAAAATCGATCCGATCGCCAGCTTCAAGATAGAACTCCTCCTTGAGCTTTCCGATGCGGATTTTCGGACCGCTGATATCTTGCAATACACCAACAATAAGTCCAGTTTCGCGCATAGCGGTTCGGATGTTCGCTAGCACTTGCGAATGATATTCATGGGTGCCGTGGGAAAAGTTGAGCCGGAATACGTTTACCCCTGCTCTGATCAACGCACTTAAGGTCTCAACCGTGTCGGATGAAGGTCCAACAGTCGCTATAATTTTGGTCCGCTTTTGCATCACTCCCACCTAATCGTATTTATTTTGAAGAAGTCTAACACATTTTGAAAACGTTTTTAATACCCCGATTGCTTATCATTTAGTCAATCTTAGTCGATTTAGACTACAATAACTCCGATCAAAAATCAAAAGAGCTTTTATGACCAAACGATCTATCGATACCGAATATTGTCCTCATCGATATTATCGATTTTTCCCGTCTATCGTATGGACGAGCAGCTCGAAATCATCTCCTATCTCTCTCACGCCTACAAAAAAATGATCCAAAAGATGCTCAAAGCGTCTGGAATTACGATGGAGAAAATGTTGCAAGGCATTATTCCGACTGGAGATGGGTTTTACTGCATACTCCACCCATCTCTCAAATGTTTTGGTTCTATATTGGGGATGTCATATCTTCATTTCTCCGATTTTATTGCCCAAGAGTACCCCTATTTCAAAGGAATTCGGGTAGCGGTGCACACCGGATAAGTGCATCAGTTCGAAGATATCCTCGGACATGAAAACTTTGTCGGTGACGGACTAAACGAATGTGCCCGTTACATCGAAATCAAAAATCTAATCATCAGTACCGTCATCATTTCAGATAGTGCATTCACTGCCTTTCAACAGTTTTTACGCCAATATCCAGATTTTGAACGCCCCCTTGAACAATGTGAATTCCATCACAGTTCCATACACACATTTCAAGACAAGCACAACATCACCCGCAATGGCTACCTGATTTGGATGCGCAAAAGGGGGAAATACCTCCTCCCAAACCAAATTGGTCAGCACCCCCCAAAAAACGCCCATAGGTAACTACCCTTACGCACTTGATGAAATCAAGGGCAAAAGGGTAGTTTTCTGCCATATCCGAAAGATATGGCAAGCTTTAGGGGGTTGTAGGGACATTTG
>JACXUF010000063.1 GCA_014764105.1 Sulfuricurvum sp.
TGATTGCAAAGAAGTTTTTGAACCGACTAGGATGAAACAATAGGTAACACGAAAATAGTGTAAAATTTCTTATGCAAAAAATCAACTGCCATCGATGTATTTACTATTTCGTTACTTGGGAAGCCAATCAACCCCACGGGTGTAAAGCCTACGGTTTCAAAAGCAAAATAATCCCATCCATGGTCGTTCAAAGCTCCAGTGGCAAAGCGTGCTCTTTCTATTCGGCAAAACCTAACGCTTCCACATGATTTTTTTGCCAAATCCCAGTGTGTTATCGGTCATTTTCACCTCGTCAAGTCGAATTCGCCATAATGTCGGATTCATCACGCGGGCGTATGGGAACACTTCAAAATAGAGCTTTTGTAGCGGTTCTGAGCATCGCTCTATCGCCCCTGAAAACTGTATCCCCTGAATCCTCCCCACCGTTTTGGTCTCCAACGCAACCGTCCCAGCAACATGAGGATTGGATGCGATATTGGCCATATGTTCCGTCTCCTCATCCGAAGCGACGATAAATGAAGAGGTGTCGGAATCATACGCATAAAACATTGAACAGCACCAAAGGCGTTCCCCTTGTGTTGCTAAATTCAGCACATGGTGCTCTTGTAAAAAATGCTCTATTTTTTGAAGCGTCTCATCCATATCATATCCAAAACGCAATGCCAAAGGTCACCAATGCCAAAACGATTAATACAATCATGCTGAGTCGACCAACTTCTTTAGAACCAAATAACAAAGCGATAAATCCCTTGAACAAATTATTGCTTCCAACAGCAAATAAAATTGCCGAGATAATCATGTTTTGATCAACAACGAATTGCCCGTTAATCAACGAAAGGATAAACGGATCAATATCGGTAAATCCAACGATACAAGCTAAAATATTGAGACCTAAAGAGCCATATTCATTGACAAAAAATTGTGTAATCAGCGTGGTTGCCATAAAGATCACTGCAAAAAGTAAAGCAACCCCCAATTCCAACGGGTTAACATTTGCATTTGACTGCGGTGATCCGCTCAAATTCCCTTCTGTATTGAGTCTTCCTATCATATATCCCAATACAATCGTTATCAATCCTAGTGTTCCCAATGGGAATATCAATGTGTAAAAAAGAGATTGATTTAAAAATCCGATGATTGCCAATAGTCGTATATGCATCATCCCCGTCGCCAAGATAATTGCGGAAACAAAAGAATACATATGGGTATTTTCAGTTTTTGAACGTCGAGACAATACAGCTGTTGTTGCTGTTGAAGAGTAAATACCTCCAATTACACCGTTAATGACCAACCCTTTTTCGTAAAAAAAGTAACGTTGTAAAATATACCCAATATACGATATCCCAGAAACAACGACGACAGCCATCCACATACGGCTCAAAGAGAAAGGTATCCAAGAGGAAATCTGATCAGTAGGCAGTAAAGGCCAAATAACGAGGCTCAATAAAACCAATTTTGCAAAAGTAACCAATTCCCTACTATCCACGTTATGGATCAAATTCTGAACTTGCGGTTTGGCATTGACGACAAAAATCACCGAAACAAAAATCATTGCGGTAAACCATAAAGGTTGCGTTATGATAATAGGGGCATAAGTATAAACCAAAAATCCCATCATCAAATTGATAATCCCTTTTTGCTCTTCCTGAAGTTTACGGTGATAAAAAAGAGAGAATAAAAAGATCAATGCTAAAAAACCACTCAGATAAAACCATCCGCTTGGATCAAGAATATAGAGAATATATCCCATCATACCGATCAAAGTGAATGTACGAACCGTTCCGATAAAATAGGCGTTTTCAACACTTTTTTTATATTCTCTTAATTCCAATCCTGTCAAAAAGCTTAAAGCAAGTGTCAAAATAAATCGAAAATAGTCTGTCGCATAGAGTTGCTGAACCGTTTCATACATAAGCGTCCCCTTGTAAAGCACCCCTTAGTTTTTCCAGCGCCTCCGTTAATGTTTGAGAAGTTACCGCAAAATTAAGCCGCATAAACCCCGATCCCTCTTTTCCGAAACTGAGTCCAGGACTCAGTCCCAATCGCGCCTCTTTAACAAAAAATTTCCGCAGCTCCCGATCATCCATCCCCAAAGCGCGGCAATCAAGCCACGCCAAATAGGTCGCTTCGGGTTTGGCATACTGTATCGGTGTCGAAGAGAGGGTTTTATCGATGTACTCTGCATTTTGAGAGAGGTGTGCGATCAGTTTATAATACCACCCTCTCCCCTCTCGATAGGCTGCCTCGAATCCGATATGAGACAGGACCGCCCCATCCCCCCAATGCACCCGTTTACGCTCAATCTCAAATTTATCCCGTAACAGTTGAGATGGGATACACACTGTCGAAATTGAAAATCCAGCCATATTGAACGTTTTACCTGGTCCTAAGAGCATCACCGTGTTCTCAGGGATAATCCGTGCGGTAGAGATATGCTTGTGGGGGGCATAGACCAAATCGCAATGAATTTCATCACTAATAATCACAATCCCCCTCTCCTCGCACCATCGACATAATGCTGAAAGCTCCTCGTAACTCCATACCCTCCCTACCGGATTATGGGGAGAACAAAGTAGCAACACTTTCGTTTTTTCACTCGTCTGAGTGCTCAGCCGATCCAAATCAAACCGATAAATCCCCTCCTCATCTTGGTTCAGAGTATGGATCACCAACGTACGGTTATTCTCCCGCACTTGTGAATAAAAGGGGGGATAAACGGGGTCCATAACAATCACCTCATCCTCTGCATCGCTAAACGCCCGAATCGCACATCCGATCGACGCAACGACAGAGGGGGAATAACTGAGCCATTCACGTTTCATGACAAAATCATGATGTGTGGCAAACCACTCTATCTGAGCTTCATAGGCCGAATCACTCATGATTTCATAACCGACGATCGGATGGGCAAGTCGCTTTGTAATCGCTTCCAAAACACACTCAGGTGTGGCGATATCCATGTCGGCAACCCACAGAGGCATCACCTCTTCAGTACCGAAGAGTTTTTGGCGCAAAACGTATTTTTCAGCATTGGTTTTGGATCGGTCAACAAAAGCAAACTCATCCATAACGTTGTTTCCATCCGCTCCACATTTCATTGATACGGGCATATTTGATCGTTTCATTTTCACCGTCTCCGATCACATACCGAAACCCTGCATGCTGTATAAAATGGCGACGAAACGCATAGCGCGATGCCAACAATGCTTCATTCCCAGTCGAAATCCACGATCCCCCTTTGATAAGGTTGTGTTTACCATCAAACGTCGGCTCGGTAAAATCCTCATACCACGGATGGGTGAAAAAACCATCATACGGAGCCATCTGGCTCTGTGTCCATTGCCATACGTTTCCGACAACGTCATACAATTCACCATGTGCAAAAGTATCAATCGGAACCGAGGAAGCGAAGTGTGAGAGATTGATATTGGCTCGACTATCGTCAAATACTTCGCCCTCCATATCTCCCTCCCGTACCATCATACGCCACTCCCCTTCGGTCGGGAGGCGGTACGTTTTCATATCACGCGCACTTTTCCAGCGGCAAAATGCCTCCGCTTCGAGGGCATTAACCTCCACTGGCCAGTTGAGCGGCATATCGATCTCTTCAGCTAGCGTACGAAAGCGATACGTCCCATCCTTTTGTGGTATCCAAAACGGCGGATGTTTTGCTCCCCGTATCTCTAGAAATCTTAACCCCTCATCGTCCCACCACAGCGGCTGTTCATACCCACCATCTAGGACAAACTCCATAAACTCGCCGTTGCTCACTAGGTATTTAGAGGCTTCAAACGACGCAACATTCTCTCGTACGTAGCCGTATTCGTTATCCCATCCATACAAACCGTGATCTTCGGAACCCTTGCCCATGATAATTTCACCGCCGCAAAAAGTGACCATCACGTTTTGCGGTGCATCCCCCCAAACTGCACACACAGGAAAGTCTTCATGAGGTTGAACATATTCGATGGGCATTTGACGATGCAGAACACTGGAGGTCTCGATATGTATCCGCTCATGCTCAATCCCCATCCAGATTGCCCAAAACGGATCGCTCTGCGTAATCGGCAAACTCATCGTCATTGTCCCGATGATCTCATCCACCAGTGTACGAACTTTTGAACGATACTCTCGCACCTCCTCTACACTCGGCCATTTAAGTGAATCGCTCGATACGTCCCATATCATCTCATCGACCCCAACAGCAAAAAGCTGCTCGAAATGAGGATTGATCCGATCTTTGAGAGCGCCCGAAGCGACCAATTTGTTGATATAAAAAATAGCCGTGTGACCGTAATAAAAAATCATCGGATGGCGGGTCGGTTCGGATTGGCGGTAATAGACCTCATCACTTCTGAGAAGTTCAAAAAGAGACTCAAAAAGATCAAAACTCTGATGAAAATAAGCTCTCAATTCTTGCCGCTTGACGTCAATGCTCGTCCCATCCAAACGTACAGAATTCATTTGTTTATAGATCATAAAACCTCCCGATTAACCTCTAATCAAGGATTATAGTATAATCATTGAATACTAAAATATTACCCCAAGCTCAAAGAGAAAATTGGAAGCAACATTGCTGTCACAATCACCCCTACAACACCACCGATAATCAACATCAATGTCGGTTCAAGAATGGAGAGGAATACCGCAATTTTATCTTTATTGGTCTCTTGATAGAGTTCTCCCAAATGACTCAACATTGAGGCAAGTTCACTAGTCTCTTCTCCAACCGATACCGCTTCGATAAAAGAGGGATCGATGGCATAACCTTCGAACTGTTTAATGGCATCAGAGAGTTTAGAACCCTCCACAACCCTCATAGATGCAAATTCAAACAACTCTTTAAGAACCTCAGAAGAGAGGGTTGCAGACGAAAGCCGGATGGCTTGTACCGCCGGTATTCCTGAGCGCATCAACATTGCTGAAATTGTCGCGAAACGTGATAAATCGGCTGTAGCGATCATATCGCCCACTACCGGAAAGAGGAGTATCATTTTATGAATTTTTTTGCGGAATCGGTAATCGCTTTTTATTTTGGCAGTAAAGATAATCACCATAGCGAACATAAGAACTACAAGCAACCACCAGTACGCTCCTAAAAAAGTCGACATACTAATGATCCCTTGGGTTAAAGAGGGGAGAGCCTGACCCGTCGTTTCAAAGACGGAGGTGATTTTCGGCACCACGACACTCAGCATAAAAGAGATCATAAAAATAGCCGCTATGACGATAAATCCGGGATATATCAATGCCTGAGTGATTTGTTTGCGAATTTTCTCTTGTACAGATAAATAAACAGAGAGTTCGCTCAGTACTTCTGCCAAAATTCCTCTGTCCTCTGAAATTTTCAATGTACCGGTATAATACTGAGGAAGAGAAAACCATCGTTGAGTTTCCAAAGATTGTGCAAAACTTTTTCCCTCACTAATTGACGTACTCAGCGCATCAAAAAAGTGTTCATCGCGACTTTCGCGAACACTTTGGCGTTTCAGCATCAATAATGCCCTAGGCAAAGGGATCCCCGCTTTTAAATAGACCGCAAGATCTCGACTCAAAACCGATAATCGCTCATTGCTGATACGGCGTTGCTGCAACAATACAGCGATATTTCCCCATTCACCCGAACTTTCCGATAATTCAGAAAAAACAACCCCTTGAGCCTTAAGCTTTTTACGTGCCTCTTCGATGTTTGCAGCTTCAATCAAAGATTTTAATCCCTCGATGTTTCATCATCTCTCGGATTTCAAAATCACTTTCATACTGTTTGATTAACGATCGAACCTCTTCATCCACCATTAAAAATTCTCCGATGGCGATTCTCCCTCGGTATCCAGTATGATTGCAATGCGAACACCCTTTTGGAGATGCGATGTTGATGCCAACAGGTAGCTCTAGCTCTTTTGCATCCGCATCATTCAAAGAAACAATTTCCTTACAAGCGGGACATAATCTTCGAACCAGCCGCTGTGCCAATACCCCCAAAAGGGTAGAAGTGATCAAAAATTTATCGATCCCCATATCAACCAATCGTGTCACCGCCGCAGTTGCATTATTAGTATGAAGTGTCGAAAATACCATATGTCCTGTCATCGCTGCTTGAATCGCAATTTGCGCCGTTTCCGTATCGCGAATCTCCCCAACCATGATGACATCAGGATCCTGACGTAAAATCGATCTCAATCCACTTGCGAACGTCAACCCAGCCTTCGCATTGACGGCGATTTGGCTAACATTTGGAGCATCGTATTCGACTGGGTCTTCAATCGAAAGTATGTTTTTTTCTGGTGTTGCCAAACGTTGCAAAAATGCATGCAAGGAGGTCGATTTACCGCTCCCCGTAGGTCCTGTAACCAATACAATACCGTGGGGAAAAGTCAATAGCTCATCAAGCTGTGCCCTTAATTGTGCATCGAATCCCAGTTCATCCATCGTCGGTATAGCAGAAGCATACATCAGCATCCTCAATACCACCCTCTCCCCATGATACGTCGGAAGAACCGAAACACGTATATCGAGATTTTTCCCTGCGATTTTTACCTGAGTGCGTCCATCTTGAGGAAGCCTTTTTTCTGAGATATCAAGTCCAGATATGACTTTAATGCGACTGATGATGAGATCTATAATATTTTTATCCAAATCGATATGTTTAACAAGAGCCCCGTCGATACGGAAACGGACTTCCCCTTTTTTCTCATGTGTTTCGATATGGATATCACTTGCTTTACGCTTAATAGCCTGATATAGGATCGTGTTGACGAATTTGATGATAGGAGCCGATTCTTCGTTGGTCAGTAGATCGGAAGAGTTTTTGATAAAATCGATCAACGAGAGTTCTTCATCGATAATCTCACCACCGACTTGGGCTTCTGATATTTGTTGGTCTGTTTTTGATTCTAGAAACTTTAGATAAAGGCGCTCATACCCCTCATCGCTCAAGTGCGCTAATGGATAGGAGAGCGATAGCCTCCCCCAAAGCTGTATTGCCGCTGCATTATCATGAGCAGGAACAATCGCATAAATAACCCCATTAAGTGTACAAAAAAGGAGGGAATGGCGGATACATTGAGCCGCATCTATCCCGTTTGGGAGAAAAAAATCGACTTCGTTTTCATCAATAAAAGGGATACGAATCATGGACGAATCTCTTTATCCTGAAGTTTTTTAGTGATCGCATCAACATAACGCTGCTCAATAGCATCAAGTTGCGAGAGTTGATGGCGCAAAGTACTCAAATCCCCGCTTTTTTCGATGATGTAAGGGGTTAAAACAATGACAAGATTAACTTTTTCTGCGCTTTGATCTTTATTTTTAAACAAATTTCCGATCAACGGCAAATCGCCAAAAAGCGGTATTTTTGTATTGTATTGATCATTTTTCTCACGGATCAATCCCCCCACTATTACACTCTCTCCATTATTAACAATTGCAGAGGTAATCACCTCTCGCTTCGTTGTACTTGGGCGGTCAGGAATAGAACCCGCTTCAATATCTTCAAGTTTGGCATTCACACCTAATAATACCTTGTCATCGTTCGAAAGACGGGGTTTGATTTTTAGGGTAAGTCCAATATCTTGACGCGTATAATTTTGAGTAATTCCAGTACCGACCCCCTGAGTTACGCCAGAGCTGATTGATTCGGTTTTACCAACATAAATTGACGATTCTTGGTTATCAATACATAAAATCGAGGGTTCAGAAAGGACGTTTGCCGCACCATTCGAGTTTAACAGAGAAATATTTGCCCCCAATGCGATTCCACTGGTTAACGTCGGAATACTGATTGCGCTAGACAACGCACTATCCAAAGAGACTGCTGAAATGGCTCCGTCCTCCAAAGAAGTATCAAACGTATACAAACCGCTTGAACCAACTTTCCCCCCAGATAATCCGTATTTAATTCCCACCTCTTTCGCTTTTGATTCACTGATTTCGATGATTTTAGCTTTGACATACACTTGTTGACGAACATGATCGAGACTTTTGATCGTCTCTTCCAAGCTCCGAAACAGTTCATCATTTGCAATAACAATGAGTGAATTCGTCGCATCGTCACTGGTGATCGTAGGAGCTTGTTGCCCAGGAGAGAGGGTCATTTTTCCGATCACGGTGCCCAATGTTGTCACCAACGATTTTGCATCAGCATTTTTTAATGGAATCACATGGGTTGTATTCGACGTTGTCTCATCTTTGACATCCAAAATTTTTATCGCTTTTTCAATCGTAGCGATGGTTTCAGGAAAATCGGTTACTATTACCGAATTCGAATCTTTTGTAAAGGTAATTTTGCCGTTTTTAGACATAAAATGTTTAATCTTTGCACCCATATTTTCGGCCGATCCAAATCGAAACGAAAAAATATGACTTTGCATCTGAGGGATATCGCTTTTTTTCATCAACGGCAAATTCATTTGAGTGACATCTGCCAATTTTACAACACTCAAAAATCCCCCGCCCGTATCGACGAGTGTATATCCCTTTCCTTCCAATGTTGTTTGCAACAAAAGATAGAGATCTTTTTTTGAAATTGCTTTGTTCCCTGCATAAGAGATGTTCCCAGGAATCTCTTCACCGATGAATATATTTTTCTTTGTCGTTGCCGCGACGAGTTTGATGAATTCATTCACACTCATACCGTCTATGGCCAAGGATATCCTATCGTTTGTTTTTGGAGCACTCCACAAAGAAATAGCAAGAAAACAGATAAATACAAAGATTTTAACGGGCAATTTCATAGATCAAATCCTTTTTTTGATTGTTTCGGGTGATACTGATACAAATACTTCTCATACGGGGAATTTCCCGATAGACACTCAGCGCTTCCGCATAGTTCACCATTTTTTTATTATTGACTTCATGTACAACATCCCCTTGCTGAAGTCCAAAACGATCAAACAACGACCCCGAGGCTATCCGAACGATTTGAAATCCTCCGTTTTCTATCGGGGCTATGTCGATCATCTTTCCTAGTTGTTTCAAATCATTGCTTTTTGCAAGCAACTCGGAGCGGGGAATCGTTCGCCATTCGTTCGCCCCTTCTTTACTTTGGGGATTGCTAATCGATGTTGTTACCATCTGCATCTCTTCTAAAGGATCATCAAAACCCAAACGAAGTCGGTAACGCTTGCCATGCCCTCTAAATATCGCCTGATTTTCCCCGATTCCAATAAGGGTAAAATCTTTTTTGTAGGTTCCGTGCAGAGCGACAACCGTACTCTCTTTGCCATCAGATACGGTGACATACCCACCAGATGAACTTTTAATGATCCCCTTGAGACGATGAGGAACTCCAACAAGCACCTCTTTGGTCACGGTTTTATATCCTTTATCTGTGATACTAGCAGCAGAAATACCGAACATCGTTGAAAAATGGAAAAGATCAAAAAAGGGTTGTTCACTCGAAGCATACCGCTCAACCGGCGACGTTTTTAAAAAAAATGCCAAAAAACTCATCAACATCCAAAATATGGCGACAGGGAGGGCAAAACGGTTAAATTGCTTTAGAATACGTTCATTTAAAAGTGTGTTCATAAACCAATACTCCTTCCTCTGATCGAAGTTTTGAGACCAGCAGAGGATAATTTTTCATCTGGGGTACCGCATTGACATAGAGGATTATTTTTCCCTCTTGAAGATCAATTTTTCCATCTGCATTTCCAAAATCCCCTCTAATGGTTACCGAAATCTCAAAAGGGTTCCATAAGGCATATCGAAACCGTGCCTGCTCAATCTCTCCTGGGAAAAAGAGGGTAAATCCATCTGATGCTTTGATCGAATATAAAGAGAGATCATTCACTACAATCCATGGAGTCATTTGGATATGATCGACATTTGCCAGAGGTGAGATCCCAGAAAGTATCCTAACATTATCAATATCAAGACCAAACCATCCACCGCTCAATGTTTCGCCACTTAGATAGATCTCTTCTTTTTCCAATAGTGCTTCAGCGGTATAATAGAGCTCTTTTTTGGGGATCAAAATAACAATCACCACTAGAATATAGAGGAAATAGAGAATTTTTTTCATTCCTCAAACTCCACGGCAATCTCCCCCTTGCTGTCAGCATGTCGTTTCATTGTTAATTTTTTGATCGTAAAAGGGGTGTTCAATATAGCATTTGCAAGGGTATTAAAATCCGATGAAGACAATGATGCAAACTCGAACCGATACCCGCCTCTCACTTTCTCTTGACGTACCAGTTTCGGATGGGATTTCAACATTGCAACCGTTTCGGAGGTGGCATCGTATCTCCAACGCCCTTTCAATGCAATGTATTCTTGTGTCTGCAACTGAAGATACTGATACTCTTCACTGACCTGCCGATAGGTGCCATATTCACTCCACGCCCACAAGCTAAATATCGAAACAACTATAAAACCGACATATATCGCACGTTTTAAAATATTCATCGATAACTGCTTCATTTGAGTCTCACTTCCAAACGCCCATTTTGTTCTTCGATACGGCTATTTCTGAAGGTTTTGACAAGTCCCCTTTTCAGGTTGATTAGATCTGTCGATTCGATCGAAATTAGCATTTGCTTTCCGTCATAAACAATCTCTCGTATCCCTTCATTCACACGCACAGAAGAGGTTGGAGTGTTTTGGATTCCATTAACAAGCAAACGGTTTGGTTCACCGGGTTTAGAACCTGGGATCAGGACAACACCGCTTTGAGGGTTGGCAAGAGGTTCGACGGAAGGGGTGTTTGGGATCGGATCTGAGATAATCGGATTCAAAGGGATATCCCGAAGCGCATAACATCGATCCCGAAGCTTCAATTGTTTGGCTTCTTTGTGCTTGAGAGTATCGAGAATCGCTTTTCGCTCCGTCGCCACCCCTTGCAATCCACTTGAAGAGCTTAATCTTTCCATCTCTTGGCGTATCTCCTCTGATGCCATATGCCATCTATATCCCTCAATTACAAGACTAGCACTCAATAAAATCAGTACAAACAGAGTCGTTTTCACCGTCTTGGTTGTCAGATTTGAGGGGATAATTGCATCCATCAAAACAGTTTTAAGACGATGATACGATCTATTTTCAATCTCCTCAATGTTCATCGTATGTGTCGTATCAACGTAATGACCGTCGATTTCAAAAACAATCCCTTCATGGAGACTTAGGTATTTTCCGTTTTGAAGCTGGATCGGATGATCCAAATCCGCAAAAACCCACTGGGCAAAAGTGACTGAATGAGAAGTCCCTTCTAGAAAAAGTTCTGGATATTTCTCAATAATTTTATTTGGATGAAAAGCGATAATATCGTACGTTCTACCACCCACATTGCGCGCATAGCAAACAAACTCCTCGTCAAAATCAAACAACGAATACCCATATCTGGCAGCCTCTTTTTCAGTAGAGACATTTAATTCCGTACGCTTTGCCCAATAATCCTCTGGCGTTAAAACAACGATCGATCCCTTTCGATCGTCGACTCTTCCATACGATACATATTGAGGAGTGCAAAATCTTGGGGATATCTTGGCCATACGTGCACACAATGCTTGCAACTCTATCGAAAGAGTTTCGGCAAGACGAAAAACATTAAACCATTTCATAGAAACTCTACATGCCGAATTTTTTTATCCAAAAGATTGTAATCAAAACGGATAAACTCTTTAGCCGATTTTTGGGTCAACGAAACATCGCACTTTAGAGTATAAGAAGTTCCTGGAGTATAAATAAATAAAAAAGTATCAAAAACCCCTCCCAATGCAGGTTCAGCGGAGATGACTTCTTCTTTCGTCGTAAACGCTTTCGTACGATAGGTTGTCAATGCGCGCCCTTTTTCTGCTGACACCCCAGGTGCTAAAAGAGCTAATGTCTGTACATTCATAGCATTGACGTCCACTTTGTCCCCCTCAAATCCAATGTAATCGTCCCAAGGGATATCCAAAACAGTTTTATCTCCACTCATAAGGATGTAGCGCTCCAAAACACGCCCAAAAACCTTTGGATCTCGAATCGAACCGTTTTTAAAATCGGAAACGCTCCAAATGATTTCAGTATCGGTTCCCCGTTCCGATAAATCGGTGTCGATTGTATCCAATACTAGCTTAAGGAGCATTTCTGGATCAGCAATGGGATAATAATCAAAGATTCGCATCCATGCCGTTACGTATGGATCGTTGAGGCTTCCATCGGGCTTTACAAGACGATTAATATTGAGCTTGGAATAGGATGAAGAGAGCGTTGCATTGAGTAAGAAATCCCGATTGATTGATTCCATCGATATCGGAAGTTTCATCGCCAAATCCAACTCCTCAGCACTTTCTATTTTGGAGAGCAACGAGGGAAGTTTTGCCTCGAGTGTACCCAACAGTACCAATGCAGCACTATGATTAAAATGGCTTTGACTCAGCTTCCAAAGCCGTTCACTTTGCGATAGCACAACACTAACAATTCCAGACATGATAGCCACCAGCACAATTGTTAACAATAAAACCACACCGCTTCGTCTGTGCATTGTCTCTTTGTTATCCGTTTTTAAAGTCTGTTAGTATATCTCATCTCAGATTACAAACTAATGTTACCCACTTTACGTTCATAGCCCGCAAAGTGGCAGGGACAAATCTTCCTACAACCCCCTAAAGCTTGCCATATCTTTCGGATATGGCAGAA
>JACXUF010000209.1 GCA_014764105.1 Sulfuricurvum sp.
AACAGGAGATTCAGCTTCGTATCGCCATAGGTGTTGCCGAATTGAACGCTGCCGTCAATGTTGAACAAACACTTCTGTGTGCACTCAACGCTATGGAAAGTGCCGATAATGATCCATTGGCACATTATAATATTTGCAATCCGTAAGGCTCATATGCTTCTTCCGATTATCACCTACCCTAACAAACAACTAAAAGTACGTTCTGCTGAAGTCACCCAATTTGACCATCTTTTGCACCGCTTTTTGGATGATATGTTTGAAACCATGATGAACTCCAACGGCATTGGACTTGCCGCCATTCAGGTTTCCAATCCGATCCGCGCCCTTATTCTCTGTATCCCCGACGAAGATGGGAACCAAAGCAAAGAGAATGTGATTGAAATCATCAACCCCACAATACACAATCCACAAGGGACGGTAATGTATCAAGAGGGGTGCTTGAGTGTTCCGGGATTTTATGGGGATGTCGAACGCTACGAAACTCTTACTCTCCACTACCAAAACCGACACGGCGAAAAGTGCACCCTAGAGGCATCTGAATTGCTAGCAATCGCGATTCAGCACGAAATTGACCACCTCGATGGGAAGCTCTTTATTGAAAAACTCTCCTACGCACGACGCAAAAAGTTTGAAAAAGAGTACAAAAAAAATATGAAAGAGAAAAAATAATCTTCTAAAAAATATTGCATTTTGCAATATTTACCCTTTAGCCCATCCATTTTGATACAATATTTTTTAAAAGATATTTTGGATTCTTACTATGAAGCAGCTATTGTGCGCAACGTTTGATGGGATCGACGCCAAAAGTGTCGAAGTACAGTTTACCGCGACCAAGGGGCTACCCGCATTTTCCATCGTCGGCATGGCCAATACCGCTATCACCGAGTCCAAAGAGAGGGTTAAATCGGCACTACTGAGCAACGAATTTACCTTTCCGCCCAAACGACTCACTGTCAATCTTGCCCCCAGCGACCTCCGCAAAGAGGGGAGCCATTTTGATCTCCCTATCGCCGCATTGATCGCTTTGGGAAACTACGAGGGGGATCTATCGGATTGGTATGTTTTCGGCGAGCTGGGACTCGATGGAAGTGTCACCGAAAATACCCTCCTCTACCCCATCATCCTCTCGTTGGCCAACCAAAGAGCTATTACACGTGCCATTGTCCCCAATGTGAGTTTGCACAAACTCTCAAAAATCCCCAACATCACTTTTTACGGTGTTGACACCCTCAACGAT
>JACXUF010000064.1 GCA_014764105.1 Sulfuricurvum sp.
CTCCATAAAAATAGGGCGTTTTGAAACTAAAGGTTATTTTTATCTTTTACTATAGTGATATCATCAGGGTACTTTATGTAAAACTTTGCTACAATTCCATCTGAATTTTGGGTGCCTTTTAATGCGATATCAATGTATCGTCTTCCAAGGTACCCTATGAAGATAAGAAGGGTCTTATCCAGAACTTGGCGAGTTCTATTCTTTACCCCATAATAGCAAGCGTAACTGGTCGGAGATTTCCGATGGCGTATCTATCAAAGGTTTACACTATGAATATTGACAATGAAATGATGAATGAAGAAAATTTGATCACTTTTGAGACATTTGGTCTGAGACGTGAGCTCATGCAAAGCATCAACTATGCAGGCTTTAAAACCCCTAGTCCAATCCAGCAGATGGTTATTCCTGTTATTATGGAAGGGCGTGACGTTGTAGGACAAGCCCATACTGGTACAGGTAAAACGGCAGCATTTGGTTTGCCGACATTAAATAAAATGAATCTCAAAGGGGGGATCGAAACCCTCATCATCACTCCTACGCGTGAACTTGCGAACCAAGTGAGCGATGAGATCTTTAAATTCGGTAAACATTTAGGTGTCCGTACTGTGACCATTTACGGCGGAAGCTCATACAACCGCCAAATCGATTTGATCGAGCGTGGGGCGCAAGTGATTATCGCAACTCCAGGGCGTTTGCTTGATATGCTTAGCCGCGATATGCTAAAAGGTTTTGCCCCGTCAACTGTTATTTTGGACGAAGCGGACGAGATGCTTGATATGGGCTTTTTGGATGATATCAACGAAATCTTTACTTATCTTCCGACTGAGCGTCAAACATTGCTTTTTTCGGCGACCATGCCTGCTCCGATCAAACAGCTTGCAGAGCGTATTTTGGTAAATCCCTATTTCGCCTCTATTACCAAAGCTGAAACAACCAACGCCGATATTTTGCAACAATATTATGTGATCGAAGAATCTGAGCGTGATGATGCGATCATCCGCTTGATGGATGCTGAAGATGCGCAAAAAACGGTTGTTTTCTGCCGTACCAAAAAAGAGGTTGATCGCCTCTCTAATGTCCTTTCAGCAGCGGGTTACTCAGCAAAGGGGCTTCATGGTGATATGGAGCAGCGCCAACGTGAAAGTGTCATTAAAGGGCTTAAAACCGATGCAATCGACGTATTGATAGCGACCGACGTTGCGGCGCGCGGATTGCACATCGACGATGTCACCCATGTATTCAACTATCACATCCCGTTTGATCCTGAGAGTTACGTTCACCGTATCGGTCGTACGGGGCGTGCTGGTAAAAAGGGGGTAGCGATCACCCTCGTAACGCCGTTGGAATTTAAAGAGCTTCAACGTATTCGTGCAAAAGTGGGGACAACCATTGAGCATGCCTACATTCCAAGCAAAGTCGATGTTAAAGAGGCGCACGTTTTACGTTTGGTCAGTAAGATTGAAAAACAGCATATTTACGATGAAGCGCATAAAGTTCTCGATTTGCTCAAACAAAACTATGACCAAGAACAAATCGCGTATAAATTGATCTCTGTATTGATGGAACGTAACACGGTTCAAGGGCCGAATCAAATCGGTATTGCAGCGGAGCGTTTGGAGAAAATTCTTCATAATCTTGAGCGTCGCGGAAACGGTCGTCGTTTGGGTGGATTTAGCCGTAACCGAAACGGAGGAAACCGTAGCAGAAACAGCGGCGGATACCGTGGTAACAATGACCGCAGCGGTAGTAGTGAACGTTCGGATCGCGGTGAGCGTGGTGGAAATGATCGCTCTGAGCGCTCACGCAGTTTCAGTGGACAAAAATCAAAACCACGTTATTAATTCAAATGAGAGGTTAACTCTTGTTTGATCTTCTCTAAAAACAGCTCCATCGAAGCCCCCAATACAAATCCCTCTCTTTGTTTTTGGCCCCACATCGGTTCTGGAAAATAGCTATCGTTCTCAAAGCGTGCCATGATATGCCAATGGACTCGCGGTAACATGTTTCCAAATGAGGCAATATTGATCTTCGTAGGGGTAAAATAGACCAGCATCTCTTTTTCGATAAGATCGAGTGCATTCCATATCGCTTCTTTCTCTGTGTGGGAACATTCGCTAAACTCTTTATGGGGTATGTGGGTAAAAATTGTAAGCCAAGGGATTTCAGATTCGTGACGTTCGATGTAAATGAGGGAGTTTGTGTATAGCATATGTTATCCTAAAATTTGCCTCATAGGGAGGTAAGCTTTAGTCCCTTAGCGATAATTGTCTCTATGGCGTTACGTAAAAATATCGTTATTTACCTTTTCCGGCGAAAGGGACAAGAGCACTTCCCCATGTTAATCCACCACCGAATGCATCAAGAAGCATCAGTTCGCCGTTTTGCAGTCGTCCTGATTCGTAGATGTCATTGATCGCCATCGGAATCGATGCGCCAGAAGTATTGCCGTACTTTTCAACGGTGAGTACTACTTGTTCATCAGCGAGGTTAAGAGCATCTCCAACCGCTTTGATAATCCGGTAATTGGCTTGATGGGGGACAAAATGTTTCACGTCGGATGAGGCGATATTGTTTTGTTCCAGAATCTCGACGACATCACTTGTGAGAGTGCGAACAGCAATTTTAAATGTTTCGTTCCCCTTCATCTGCATAAAACATCCTGCCGCTTCACGCTCAGGGTTGTCATGGAGTGAACCGCTTCCACCGTTAGGGGTCATTAGTAGATCAGCAAATGATCCATCAGAGCCGGTATGGATATCGATGATCGCTTCGTTTTTATCCTCGGTTGCACTGATGAGCGCCGCTCCGGCACCGTCGCCAAAGAGGATACAAGTTCCACGATCGGTATAGTCGGTGATAGAGCTCAGGCGCTCGGCACCGACAACAAGAACATTCTTTTTCATCCCCGATTCGATAAATGCTTTGGCAACAGAGAGGGCATAGATAAATCCAGTACACGCCGCAGAGATGTCAAATGCTGTCACTTTGTCTAGGCCCAATTTGGTCGCAATAATGGTTGCGGTAGAGGGCATACAGAAATAATCGGGTGAGATCGTAGCGCAAATTAGCATGTCGATCTCATGTTTAGCGATTCCGCTCCGCTTAATTGCGAGTTCCGCCGCTTTTGCACCCATATCGCTGGTCGTTTCATTTTCGGCTGCAATGTGACGCTCTTTTATACCTGTACGTTTGGTAATCCACTCATCGCTAGTATCGACCATAGCTTCTAAATCGGAATTGGTCAAAACTTTTGATGGGACATAGGCCCCGATGGAACGAAACGCAGCGTACATAATTAACCTTTTAGAAGAATCGGAAGTTATTTTTTGAGCTCTTCGAGATGGTTTTCAATGTGAACATTGACACCAGTATCGACGTAGCGAATAGCCTGAAAAATCGCATTTTTGATCGCTTTTGGGTTGCTTTTTCCGTGGCTGACGATGGCACACCCTTTAATCCCGATCAACGGAGCACCACCGATTTCAGCATAATCGATCTCTTTTTTCAACAGATGAAACACTTTGCGCATCAAAAGAGCACCGGTGATTGCGATCGGTGATTTGCGGATATACTCTTTGATAAAGTAGCTGATGGTTGATGCTACCCCTTCGGATGCTTTGAGGACAAGGTTGCCGATGAAACCGTCACAAACGATAACGTCGCACGAACCGTCGAAGATATTGTTCCCTTCGACATTCCCGACAAACCCTTTTTCCCTTTCAAGCATTTTGAAGGTCTCTTTGGTTACTTCGTTCCCTTTGGAATCCTCTTCGCCATTAGCTAGAAGTCCGACGCGAGGGGTTTTGATTTTGAGCATATCTTGAGCGTAGTAGTAGCCCATGATGGCAAATTGGTGCAAATGTTCAGGTTTGCAATCAACATTAGCACCCGCATCCATCAAGATACTGCGTTGACCCGCTTTGGTCGGCATAAGTGTCGCTAATGCAGGGCGTAGAACATGCTTGAGCCGCCCGAGGCGAAGTGTTGCAAGAGACATTGTCGCACCGCTATGACCGGCGCTTACAACACCGTGTGCTTGACCTTCGCGTACCAATTCGATCGCTTTGTAGATGGAGCTCTCTTTACGTTTGAGTGCGTCGGTTGCCGCATCCCCCATATCGATGACATCGTCGGCTTCGACGATTAAAATTTTATCATTATAGCCCTTGGGTAACAAAGATAAAATCTCATCTTTTTTACCAACTAGAATTGGTTGAAAATTTGATTCTTTTAAAGCTTCAAGTGTCCCTTTAACAATCGGTTCGGGACCGAAGTCCCCGCCCATTGCATCAATTGCAATTCTAATCATCGATTATTTATACTCACCGGTAGTCGGATTAACGTAGTGAGGCAATTTGTACGTTCCATCTTTGTCTTTGACTGGACGAGCAAGAGAAATTTTATAGTGAGTTCTGCGTTTAGCGGCGCGAGAGTGGCTCACTCTTCTTTTAGGTACTGCCATGGTATGTATCCCTTTCTTTTTAGATTTAATCAGAACTCTCGATCGAGCGAGGTTCCTTCACAATTTTTGCAACAAAAATAGTCGCTCTTGATAAGTTCGATTTCCGATCGCAGAAGCTCATTCATATCGATGATGGAGTGATCAACCTCAACCACGTCCATCCATTCATTGGAGCCTTCATAAATACCATCGCTTAGATAGAAAGCGATCTCTTCGTTTAATGATCTTTCAACCTCTTCGGCACAGAGATCACAAGGAGTCGAAATACTCCCTGTAATTGTACCGTTTAATTGAGCAAGATTACTTTTTTTTAGAGTTAATTCGCCCGAAAAAAAAGCATTGTCACGATTCACCTCAAAATGAAGCGATTGTGAGCTCAATTTTTTAAACGCAATTTTCATCACAGTTACGAAATTTCGCGCCCTGAAAAGAAAAATGCGATCTCGTTTCTGGCATTTTCGAGTGAATCACTTCCGTGAACTGCATTGGCATCGATGTTTTCAGCGAAATCTGCACGGATTGTCCCTGGTGCAGCTTCTTTAGGGTTGGTTGCACCCATCAAATCACGGTTTTTAAGAACCGCATTTTCACCCTCAAGAACGGTGACGACAACCGGGCCACTTACCATGAAATCAACAAGGTCGTTGAAGAAAGGGCGTGCAGCGTGTACTGCGTAAAACGCTTCTGCGTCTTGACGTGAAAGTTGGACCTTTTTCATAGCCGCGATTTTAAGACCGTTGCTTTCAAAACGATCCAAAATTTTACCGATGACACCCTTAGCTACGGCGTCAGGCTTGATGATTGACAACGTTTGTTCCATCAATGCTCCTGTTTTTATATGTAAAAAATAGAACGGGATTGTAGCGAAATAATAATTTAAGTAATATTAAAGACGAAAAGAGCGGAAATTGATCGTAATCGAAGAGTTACCACTAGGGGAAGTCCCATTGTGGTAATAGTGAAGAATTAGTTAATGACGTTCGCTCTTGAAGAACGCATTTCAGCAGTGATATCATCACGGTGAGCTGGACTAGCACCGATCTCATCCCATGTGATACAACCTTCAGTTGGACAAGCAGTCGCACATGCAGGCTCATCATGATGACCAACACACTCAACACATTTGTCAGAGTAAACGTAGTAAATTTCTTCACCCGTTGGGTTATCGTCCTCGTCTACGATCGCTTCTACCGGACACTCATCAATACAAGCGCCGCAGTTAATACAGGTATCATTAATGACTACTGCCATAGGATTCTCCTTGGTTAATAAATATGGGGTAACTATAACAGAAGAATTTTAAACCCACCTAAAAATTAGGGGATTTTAGGGTAGAGAATAAGGCAAAGTGTTACCTATCAATAATCAAAGTCCCAAATAAGCTTTGATGGCATCTACTTTATCGGTTTTTTCCCAGCTAAATTCTGGAAGTTCACGCCCGAAATGACCATAAGCGGATGTTTTACGATAGATAGGACGGATGAGATCAAGTGATTCGATAATCCCTTTTGGGGTAAGGTTGAAAAGCTCTTTGACGCAGCTTTCCAGTCTCTCTTCAGAAACAACGGAAGTTCCGTGAGAATTAACCATGATTGAGATTGGTTTCACGACACCGATAGCATAAGAGACTTGGATCGTTGCCCGCTCACACGCACCCGATGCAACGAGGTTTTTCGCGACATAGCGTGCAGCATAGGCGGCTGAGCGGTCTACTTTGGTCGGATCTTTTCCGCTAAATGCTCCACCGCCGTGAGGACACGCTCCACCGTAGGTATCGACAATGATTTTACGCCCTGTGAGACCTGCATCCCCTTGAGGACCGCCGATGACGAATTTGCCGGTCGGGTTGATATGATAAACAATGTTCGGAGAGATCAAGTCTTGGGGGATCACCTTATTAATAACCTCTTCGATCACATCAGCATGGAGTTTCTCTTGGGAAATCTCTGGAGCGTGTTGCGTAGAGACGACGACGGTTTCAACACAAACCGGTTTGTCATCGATGTATTTGATACTGACCTGTGTTTTACCGTCGGGGCGCAGGTAGGGGATGATCCCCTCTTTGCGTACTTGTGCCAAACGCTCCGCAAGGCGATGGGAGAGGTAGATCGGCAACGGCATCAATACATCGGTCTCTTTACACGCATAACCGAACATGAGACCTTGGTCTCCCGCTCCGATTTCGCCGCTCTCTTGGTCGACACCTTGGTTAATGTCGGGAGATTGTTCCCCAATCCCGTTGAGCACAGCGCATGAACGATAATCAAAACCATACGTTGCATCGGTGTATCCGATTTCGCGTACGACTTGGCGAGCGATCTCTTGCATCGGTGCATACGCGGTTGTTTTGAGCTCACCGGCGATGACACAAAAACCGTTGGAGACGAGTGTTTCACACGCTACACGTGCTTTGGGGTCATTTTCAATGATGTAATCCAAAATAGCGTCACTGATTTGATCCGCCATTTTATCTGGATGCCCCTCGGTAACCGATTCAGAGGTGAAAATGTATTCTTTAGGCATAAATATCCTTGAAGGAGATGGTAAATTTGTGGTTAGAGCGGATTATACCGAATTCGTGTTTTAAGTTTTTTAATTGCACGGATGCTTTGGAGGTTGCGAATGTTCAAACTCATAGCAAGTGCATGGCCTAAAGTTACTCCCCCCCGTGCTATGGCGATGATCGTATCGGCTTTGAAAGATTGACATTGTTGGGTGAGCAGTTGCAGATCGTTTAAAAAGTGTTCGTAGGTATAGGTTATCATAGCGCAATCATAGCATAAGGGCACCTGCGCTATAATTAAGGATTAATTTTTTATAAAAAGGCTACTGAATTGAAAAAGTTAGCTATTATCGGTCGTCCCAATGTCGGCAAAAGCTCCCTCTTTAACCGTCTGCTTAAACAGCGAGATGCAATCACCTCTGAACAGGCGGGTACGACTCGGGATGTCAAAAAACGGGTTGCCGAGGTGCTGGATAAAGAGGTGGAGATTCTCGATACGGGAGGGCTTGATGAGGGGTGCGAACTCTATGAAAAAATCAAAGAGAAATCGCTCAAAGCAGCACGTCAAGCCGATATTATCCTCTTTATGGTGGATGGGAAAAGCCTCCCTGAAGAGGATGACAAAAAACTCTTTTACGAGCTTGAATCGATGGGCAAAGCGATCGCCCTCGTCGTTAACAAAATCGACAACGACAAGATGCAGGAAAAACTGTGGGAGTATTACGAGTTTGGAACGGAGCGGATTTTTGGTATTTCGGTAGCCCATAACCGCTCGATTATGCCACTCCTTAACTGGATCGCTTCGCAATTGCCTGAATCCTCGATCGTTACCCCTGAAGCGGAGATTGTCGAAACGGATGATGAGATGGACGGTTTTGATGCAGCGATGAGTGCCTCTTATGATGATGAGTGGGGGGATGAGGAAGAAGAGGATGATGGGGAGGGATTTTTTTTCCCAGAAGAGGATGGCAAAGAAGAAGATGCTTCGATCGAAGCGCTCGAAGAGGTGTATCGCGGAATCGTCAAAGAGTACGAACCAGGTGATACCGATAAAATGAAAGTGGCAATCATCGGTCGTGTCAACGTCGGGAAAAGCTCACTCCTCAATGCGCTTCTCGGAGAAGACCGATCGGTCGTGAGCTCGGTTGCGGGGACGACGATCGATCCGATTGATGAGACAGTGGAGTATAACGATAAACAAATCACGTTTATCGATACGGCTGGGATTCGTAAACGGGGGAAAATTCTCGGGATCGAGAAATACGCTCTAATGCGTACCGAAGAGATGCTAGAGACGGCTGACATCGCGCTGTTGGTGTTGGATGCATCCCAGCCGTTTATGGATTTGGATGAGAAGATTGCCGGATTTGTCGATAAAAACCGTTTAGCATGTTTGATTGTCCTCAATAAATGGGACTTGGCACCCAAAGAGGATTATGACAAGATTATAGCCGAAGTGCGCGATCGGTTTAAATTCCTTAGCTACGCACCGATCATTACGATCTCAGCACAAAGCCATCAGCGGGTACACAAGATTTTTGAGATGCTCCTTAAAATCAATGAGAACTATTCGCAGCGTATCCCAACTGGTCGTCTCAATGAAGTGATCCAAGCGGCGATGCGTAAACACACATTGCCGAGCATCAATGGTCAGACCATCCGCCTCTATTTCGCGACGCAGTATGACATCCGTCCGCCACGTATTGCACTGATTATGAACAAGCCACAAGGGCTCCATTTCAGTTATCGCCGTTATTTGACGAATCAGTTGCGGGAGCAGTTTGATTTTGAGGGGACTCCAGTACTCTTTAAAGCGAAAGCGAAAAAAGTGAGTAAGAGACCGCAACCGCATAAAAAACGGTCGATGTGGTAAATAACTGCCCCTTA
>JACXUF010000006.1 GCA_014764105.1 Sulfuricurvum sp.
AAAGCGGAAAGCATCTCTAAAAATGCCGTTATTATTCGCGCACTTCGTTCATTCTACAATAACTAATATCCCCTCTTCCCGCCTATTTTGGAAAACGGATTCATTTTAGATTTTTTTCAGCAACCGATCACTATAATTTCGGCTCAAGTTTGCTTGACCTTCCTTTTTTAAAGTGGCCCCATCATCTAATGGTTAGGATTCCAGATTTTCATTCTGGCCATAGGGGTTCGAATCCCCTTGGGGTCACCACTTTAACCCCCCCCTTTTTTTCCTTTTATTCATGTTAATATACTCCTACAAAACAGAGGGAGTTTTGCTATGAGTGTTTGTAATCTTTATATCGCTTCACTTGAACCCAATGCAGGATCACTTTTTGTATCGATGGGAATCATGGAACTCCTAAAAAGCCGTCTGAGTAAAATCGCGTTTTATAAACCTATCGCTACGCCCGAAGATAACGATATCCGCTTCATGCGAGAACATTTCGGACTCAATCAATCAGAACAAGAGAGTTTCAGCTACACGTTGGATGAGCTCGAATTGCTCCTCTCTGAAAATCGTGAATCGGAAGTAATCGAAACCATCATAGAGCACTACCACCGTCTTGAGAGTAGCTGTGATTTCGTCATCATTCAGGGATTTGATCTCTCATCGCTCTCGATAATATGGTCACATAATTTCAACCATACGCTCGCCAAAAACCTTCAAGCACCTTACATCTGTGTTGTTAATGGAAAATCAAAAACATTGGAACATCTCACCAATGAGATTGCAATAGAGCAGTTAACGCTCAAGGAACACCATGTAAATCTACTCAGTATAATCGTAAATCGTCTCGATCCAAAGAAATACGATCATTTTGCCTTTTCTAAAAATGAGTACCATGTTCCGATATTTTGCATAAGGGAGTTGGATGGTCTCAATGTACTCAGCGTTGGGGAGGTGAAACGATCTCTCAAAGCCGAACTCATCTTTGGGACACAGCGCGATTTACAACGCACTATCAAAAAGCCAAACATTGCGGCGATGAGTGTTGAACACCTGATTGACCATTTTGAAGATGGGGATTTGATCATTGTTCAAGGAGATCGTTTGGATGTGATCTTGAGCGTTATGTATGCCAACTATTCGACCAATTGTCCATCATTTGCGGGGATTGTACTTACTGGCGGACTTGTTCTACCTGAGTCTTTTTTGAATCTCCTACGTGGAATTTCAAATGCTTACATCGCCATCCTCAGCGTTCCCTATGACACGTATCAAACTGCCATTTTGATCGAACACATCATCCCCTCTTTTTGTCCGACACACGATCGAAAAATCGCGTTGGCGATGGGGGAATTTATGAGGGCCGTTGATGGAGAAAAATTCATGGAACTCCTTCAAACAACCTATACTGGGGTCGTTACCCCATCAATGTTTGAATATGCCCTCTTTCAGCGTGCTCATCGCGATCGAAAACGAATTGTATTGCCTGAGAGCAATGATGAGAGGATACTGCGCGCCGCCGACATCCTTCTTCAGCGCAATGCGGTTGATCTGATTTTGCTCGGAGACCCAAAAAACATTACAAACCATGCAGGAACTTTGGGGATTGATCTCTCAAAGGCAACGATCATCGATCCGATCTCTTCGCCCAAAATGGAGACCTATGTCGAACAATTTTACCAAATGCGCCGACACAAAGGGGTTAGTTTGTATACAGCCCGTGATGCGATGATTCATCGGACCTATTTTGCAACAATGATGGTCTATAACGGCGATGCGGACGGTATGGTCTCTGGTGCACTCCATACGACCCAAGATACAATCCTTCCAGCGCTCCAAATTATTAAAACTCGTCCCCCTATTACCCTCGTCTCCAGCCTTTTTTTTATGTGTATGCCTAATCAAGTCTTGGTCTATGCTGACTGTGCCATCAACCAAGACCCCAATGCCGAACAACTTGCCCAAATCGCCATCGCTTCGGCGAAAACCGCCAAACAATTCGGAATTGAGCCCAAAATTGCCATGCTCTCCTATTCTACAGGGGATTCTGGACACGGCAGCGACGTCGATAAAGTACGTGAAGCGACCGCTATCGTCAAGGCACTCGCTGCAGATCTGCTGATTGAAGGACCGATCCAGTACGATGCCGCAATCGATCCAAGCGTTGCTCGTTTGAAACTCCCCAAATCTGATGTAGCTGGATGTGCGACGATTTTTATTTTCCCCGATCTTAATACGGGAAACAATACCTATAAAGCGGTTCAGCGCTCATCCGATGCGGTTGCTATCGGTCCGATTCTGCAAGGGCTACAAAAGCCGATCAATGATTTAAGCCGCGGATGCAATATTATCGATATCGTTAATACGGTACTGATTACAGCGATCCAAGCCCAAGGGGCAAAGGAATGAGTATTGTTGTCATTAATGCCGGAAGTTCATCAATCAAATATACCGTTTACAAGGCTCAAAGTTTAGAGGTTATCCAACACGGTCTAATTGAAGAAGTAAGCGATTACAACGATGCTTTTCTCCAAATGCAAGAGGATTTACTCTATCATAATATTAATCTGCGTGAGATCGAAGGATTTGTACATCGTGTTGTACACGGGGGAGAAAAGTTTCATAAACCTGTGGTAATTGATAATGAGGTTATCCATGAGATTACCCATCTCATCCCACTTGCACCACTTCATAATCCCGCAAATCTGAAGGGGATAATCGCCGCTCGGAACATTGCTCCAAATGTTCCCCATATCGCTATTTTTGATACTTCGTTTCATCAGAGTATGCCTGAATATGTATATCGTTATCCGCTTCCTCACGATCTGTACGAACACTATCGTATTCGAAAATACGGATTTCATGGTACGTCACACGATTATGTCAGTCAAAAAGCTTCGCAATGGCTGGGCAAACCGATCAATGAGCTCAACCTTATCACGTTTCATATCGGCAACGGGGTCAGTGCCTGCGCGATTGCAAAGGGGATCAGTATCGATACCTCTATGGGGATGACACCGCTGGAGGGATTGATGATGGGATCGCGGAGCGGGAGTATTGATCCATCGATTGTCGGCTATTTGATGCGGGAAAAAGGACTTAGTATCGATGAAATAGACGTTTTATTGAATAAGCAAAGTGGATTAAAAGCGATTGCCGGAACGAATGATCTACGTAGCATCATCAATGCCAAAGAATCGGGGGATCTGCATGCGACACTCGCTGTTGAGATGTTTTGCTATCGATTACGCAAACAGCTCGGTGAATATATGGCTATCCTCAACGGGGTTGATGCGATCATTTTTACTGGTGGGATTGGAGAACACTCCCATCTAGTACGAAAAGAGGTATGTAAAAACCTCTCCCATTTGGGAATTCGCATCGACGAAACTCGCAATCTATCCAATGCTACTGACATCCACAGCGATCAATCGAAGGTTAAATTACTTGTCATCCCCACCGATGAAGAGTATCAGATGGCTTTCTACGCTCAACGCAAAATTTTTCAACCTTAAATTTAAGATACACTACTCATTTCTCAAAACCGTCAATACATCCACTTCAGAGGCTTTTTTCGCCGGATACCATGCCGAGAGCAATACAATAACAAACGCCCCAATGATGATGGAGAAGAAATCGATCACGCTCAAATCAAGCGGCAGCGTAGAGGTTGGATAGACATCGGTAGGCAATGATATGATTTCGAACGTCCCCAGTATCCACATTCCCAAAAATCCCAAAATCGCCCCTGTGGTGATCCCAAGTACGCCGATCACGACCCCCAAAATCAAAAAGATTTTTTTCACCTCTGTTTTGGAAGCTCCGAGCGAAATTAGCAATGCAATCTCACTTCTACGATTCATCACCGTCATTAACAATGACGAAATAATGTTGATCGCAGCGATAAGAATAATGAGCATTAATACGATAAAGAGGGACATTTTCTCCATTTTTAACGCAGCGAAAAAGTTGCTGTTGTCTTCCCACCATCCCCGTATGGAGACGGTATCGGGGAGGACAGCGGCAATCCGATGAATATCGGCTTCGGGATTGGGGGAGTGGATATGGATCCCATCGTAGAGATTTTTGGGTATACCGAGTATTCGCTGCATAGCATCGATAGAGGTATAGGAGAACCCTTTGTCATAAGCACTCAATCCCGAATTGAACGTTGTAACCATCGCAAAACGTTTCATTTTAGGTGCGAGAACCATACCGCCTGGCTCCATTTGGGTGAAGATATAGGTGAGTTTTTCCCCATCTTGAAGCATAAACTCCTCTTTGAGTGTTTGCCCGATCATCACCTCGAATCCTTCTGGAATGCCGTTTTTTAACCCTTCGGCCAAAACAGCATTAACTTTTGCCTCCTGAGCAAAATCGACACCAAATAGATATCCACCCTCCATCTGATCGCTGCTGCGGGCGAGGACGGCAGAGGTGACGTAGGGGCTAAATGCTAAATCGGGGAATTTTACCCGCAAATTCTCAACCAATGCTGTGTCGACTGTACCGAAAAATTTGGGCTGAATGGTGAGGGGATAATTCATAACGGTGAGTTTCTTTTTGAACTCGTTATCAAATCCGTTCATTAGTGCCATCGCGATGATGAGTACCATCACCCCTAAAGCGATTCCTGAGAATGCAAGGAGTGCGGAGAGGAAAATAAACGGCTGTTCTTTGTCAAAACGTAGAAATCGTTTGACGAGAAAAGGGACAATATTCAAGAGGCAAATACCCCTTTTTTGGGTCCCGATTTTCCGCAGCAGTTTTTGTATTTCAAACCACTTCCGCACGGGCAATCGTCGTTACGGGAAACTTTCTTAACATCCTGAGGATTTTCCCCTTGATTCAAAGACATTTGGTATGATTCCTGTTTTTTCTCCAGTTCCATTTGGCGTGATAATGCTTCCGCCCCCTCTTCGACGTTATCGATATGGAATTGAATGACATGGAGTGTTTTGATGGTATCGACTTTGATCGTCTCTACTAATTCGCTAAAGAGGTTGAAACTCTCTTTTTTGTACTCAACCAACGGATCTTTTTGGTTGTAGGCACGAAGACGGATACCCGTTTTCATGCTATCCATTTGGTAAAGGTGTTCGCGCCATGCAGTATCGAGCGTTTTGAGATAGATTTCACGTTCGATGTCGTTGCGTAATTTTGGATCGACAACCGACATTTTTTCGTCGTATTGCCCTTTGAGTGCACGGATCAATGTATCACGAATCACTTCATACGAGAGTGTCTCAAAAATAGCAGGATCAAGGATCGTGTTCATCTCTTCACGTAACATCAACCCAAGGCGTTCCACATCGATCTCCTCTTCGGGGATACCGCTGAAGATTCCGCAGTTGGAGAGGAGACGATCGACGTATTCTTCACGGATTGCATCGATTTTTTCACCGACGTTGTAGTCGGGATTGAGTAATTCGTTACGGAATTTGTAAACAATTTTACGTTGTTCGTTGGCGACATCATCGTATTCAACGATGTGTTTACGCCCTTCAAAGTGCATATTTTCGACTTTTTTCTGCGCTTTTTCCACCGCACGGGTCACCATTGCCGATTCGATGTACTCACCATCTTCAACCCCTAAACGCTCCATGATCGCTTTGATCTTATCGGAACCAAAAATGCGGAGAAGATTATCTTCAAGAGAGAGGTAAAACTGTGATGTTCCCGGATCTCCCTGACGACCTGAACGCCCTCGTAGTTGATTATCGATACGACGGTTTTCATGCCGCTCGGTTCCGATAATATACAATCCGCCAAGCGCTTTGATCTCATCGCTTACTTTGATATCAACCCCACGTCCCGCCATGTTTGTCGCGATTGTAATCGCCCCTTGCACACCTGCATTTTTGATAATCTCACCTTCTTGAGCGTGGTTTTTCGCATTCAATACTGTATGGGGGATTTTTTCAGCTTTCAATAACTCGTGAAGTTTTTCCGATTTCTCGATCGATGCGGTACCGATCAATACTGGCTGACCGAGAGCATGAAGCTCTTTTACTTTTTTGATAACAGCGGCAAATTTTTCCGCTTCGGTTTTGTAGATCAAATCGTTTAAATCTTGACGGATAACCGGAACGTTGGTCGGGATTGACACAACATCGAGATTATAGATTTGGGCGAATTCGGTAGCTTCAGTTTGCGCTGTGCCCGTCATACCACCGATTTTGTTGTACATACGAAAGTAGTTTTGATAGGTGATATCAGCGAGCGTTTGGGTCTCCTCTTTGATCACAACCCCCTCTTTGGCTTCTAATGCCTGATGAAGCCCCTCAGAATAACGGCGCCCCTCACTCAAACGTCCTGTAAATTCATCGACGATGACGACTTGATTCTCTTGAACGACATAATCGACATCCCGTTCAAAAATATAGTTGGCTTTGAGTGATTGGTCAAGATGGTGAGAAAGAGCCGAATTTTCGATACTGTAGAGGTTGTCAACTCCAAATAGTTCTTCAGCACGTGCAATCCCCTCCTCGGTGATGAGAATAAGGCGATCTTTTTCATCGACTGTGAAATGTTGATCTTTGATGAGCATTTTGGCTACTTGATCGGCACGAATGTAGTTATCTAACGTACGATTAGTCGGTCCCGAGATGATAAGCGGCGTACGCGCTTCATCGATTAGAATTGAGTCTACTTCATCAACGATGACAAACGAGTGCCCCCGCTGAACCATATGCTCTTTGCTATAAGTCATGTTATCACGCAAATAGTCAAATCCAAATTCATTATTGGTTCCATAGGTGATATCACACCCGTATTGTTCCCGTTTGAGACTCGGGTTGTATCCGGTTTCAACTAAAATCCCCGTCGTGTATCCCAAAAAGGCATAGAGTTCTGACATTTGGGTCCCATCACGGCTGGCAAGGTAATCATTGACGGTAACGACATGAACTCCTTTGCCGTCCATCGCGTTGAGGACGACTGGCAACGTCGCAACGAGGGTTTTCCCCTCTCCTGTTTTCATCTCGGCAATGCGCCCCTCGTGCAATACCATCCCTCCGATGAGCTGGACGTCAAAATGGCGCATACCCAAAACGCGTTTAGATGCCTCACGGGTGATAGCAAAGGAATCGGTCAAAGCGTCATCCATCGTCTTTTCGTTGTTACGAACTTGTAATTTTAAAGCCTCAAAAGCCGCTTGTAACTCTTCGTCACTCATGGATGCGTAATGCGGTTCCAATCCATTGATTTGAGCCACTCTTTTGAGGTATCTTTTGATTTCACGATCGTTTTTGGTACCGAAAATTTTCCCGAGGAATTTTTGGAGCATTGAAAGCCTTCATTATGAACAGTATTTAAAAAGTTGTTGATTTTACCACAGGTAATCTATAGTTTTGGTTAATGAGGTTTGGATACAATTTCGAAATCTGTTGTACAAAGGGTCTCAATGCGTTTTTTAACGGCTTTTTTATGTTTGGCGGTTTTACTCAGTGCCGCCCCCAAAGATATCCAATCGTTTAACTCAAAATTCGAGCAAACCATCACCGACGATAACGGTAAAATTATCCGATACACTGGGGAATTATGGGCTGCAAAACCACAAAGTGCACTCTGGATGTACCAAAAACCAATCAAAAAAAGTGTCTTTGTAAACGCCCAAAAGATCACGATCATCGAACCCTCTATCGAGCAGGTGACGCTCCGTACTCTCGATGGGGAGGTCGATTTTTTACAAATCATTCAGCAGGCAAAAAAAGTAGATGATAACAAATATATCGCTACGATCAAAGGGGAAAAATATACTATCCTTTTTAGCAATAATCTCCCCAGCACCATCAGCTATACTGACAGTTTTGATAATAAAGTAGTGATCAAATTTACCTCTCCGGTTCAGAATAAACCAATTGAAAGTTCGAAATTTAAACCCACTATCCCTGAAGATTACGATATTATTAAAGGGTAAAGCATTCAACCGTTTGAGAGGCATGTTACAATCTCTATCATGATTCAATTTCTGCTATTTACTATCGGGTTAGTTTCTGTCACAATCCTACACGCATATGAACTCAAAAATGAGTATTACTTCAACAATCACACCATCACATCCGATCTATTATTTCCCGAAATCTCCAAAAAATTTGAAATCCTTCGCATTCCTGAAGATAAAAGTCTCTATCGGGTTGACGCTCTCATCATTGCCAAAACGTTTGAACTTAATGGGATTGCAGTTGATGTCTCTAAAACCCGTTATATCAATTTTATCAAAAAAAGCCCTGTAGACTTTACCCCGATTAAAATTCAGCTCGAATCAAAACTCGTCGAAAAATACCCCGACATCAACATTGATGAGATCATCATAACCCCCAGAGGATTTCTCCCCTCATTGCCAAAAAATACCAAAGTGTATTTTGATGAGCGGTTTTATCTTAACTCGGAAGGGACATTGTACATCATCGATGCGAACGGTTTACGCCGCTACCTTGATTATAACGTACACGCTACTCTTGCGGTTCTCCACACCTCACAGAGCGTTGTGCGCAAAGAGAAACTAAACGGTTTCAACACAATTCTCAAGCCAATCCCCTTTAAAACATTCAAAGATGCACCCTTGACACAACTCCCCGACAAACTCTCCCGTTATCGCTCCAATCTCAAAGCGAACCAACCCTTGACCTTTCGCCAAATTGAAACAATGCCACTGGTTTTGAAAAATGAAAAAGTGATTGTCGAGGTCAAAAATGATTTGGTTATCGTCGAGTTTGGAGCAATTGCGGTACAAGAGGGTTCACTCTATGATATTATTACGATCCAAAAAAGTGACGGCAAGCGGGTCAAAGCCAAAGTAATCGGAGAAAATCGGGTGGAATTATTATGAAAATCGTCATAGGGATCAGTGGTGCAAGCGGTGTTGCATTGGGGCTCAAATTTGTCCGCACCCTCCCCTCAGAGATTCAAAAGCATCTAATACTCTCGGATCATGCGCACATTGTTTTAGAAAAAGAGAAAAACCTTACTCTCCATAAAAATGATGAGATCTGGGCATCGGTAGCCTCGGGTTCCTATGGTGCCGATGCGATGATTATCATTCCATGCAGTATGAACACCCTTGCTAAAATCTCCTGCGGTATGGCAGATAATCTGATCACCCGCGCCGCTGCAGTAATGATCAAAGAGCGGCGAACGCTAGTGCTCGCACCGCGCGAAATCCCTTTTTCGCCGATTGCACTGGAAAACATGCACAAGCTATCAATGATGGGGGTGATTATCGCTCCTCCCGTCCTCGCCTATTACGGCGATCAACAAGATCTCGAATCAATGGAGAACTTCATGATCGGCAAATGGTTTGATCTACTCGGTATCGAAAATAATCTCTACAAACGATGGAGTGATCACAATGCGTAAAATAGCCCTTTATCCTGGAACATTTGATCCCATCACCAACGGTCATTATGATATTATCGAACGTGGGATGAGATTGTTTGACGAAGTGATCGTCGCTGTCGCCGATTCCCAAGAGAAAAAACCGATGTTTACGTTGCAAGAGCGGGTTGATATGGTTAAACTCGCCATAAGAGATTTGGAGCGTGTTCAGGTGGTTGGATTTGACAATCTCACGGTCGAGCTGGCAAACACTTTAGGGGCAACTGTGTTGATACGTGGGCTTCGTGCAGTAAGCGATTTCGAGTTTGAGCTTCAACTGGGCTATCTCAACAACTCACTTGATTCCAACATTGAAACAGTCTATTTGATGCCCAAACTCAAACATGCGTTTATTAGCTCTTCCATCGTCCGAAATCTCCTTAAATTCAACGGTAAAACGGAACACCTCCTTCCACAACCGGTTCAAAATGTCATCGGGAGCATGAAATCATGTACGTTGCGATAGAGGGGATTGATACCGCCGGCAAAAGCACCCAGATCGAAGCGCTTCGGTCTTTATTTCCTGATGCGATTATCACCAAAGAGCCAGGAGGAACCCCAGCGGGGGTAGAAATTCGGAACATGGTGCTCTTTGGAAATCTAAAGAGCAAAATGGCAGAAATTTTGCTCTTTTTAGCCGATCGTGCCGAGCATACGGAAGAGGTCATATTGCCTAATATGAATCGTCTCATTATCAGTGACCGCTCTGCCGTATCGGGGATGGCATACGCAAGTGTCCAAAATCTCTGCGATGAATCGACACTGGTATCCCTAAACCGTCTCGCCACCAACGGGACATTGCCCGATATGGTGTTTATTCTCAAACTCACCCATGAAGAGCTCTCCCGCCGTCTGAGCCAAAAAGAGCACGATGTTATCGAATCACGAGGAGTTGATTACCTCCTCAGTATCCAAGATGCCCTCATTGCTTCGGCGTATGCACTGGGAATCCAAACCACCGTAATCGATGCGACACAATCTATCGATACCATTACAACCGAAATTACCAACCTTATCAAAGGAGCCTTATGATTCAATCTTTGCGAGGAATGAACGACATCCTCTCTGAGGATTATGAACGTTTTGAATATTTTATCACCACTGCTTCTACTATCGCAAAGCGATACGGGTTTCACTACATCGAAACCCCCCTTCTCGAAGAGACAGCACTGTTCAAACGTTCGGTTGGAGAATCCAGCGACATTGTCGGCAAAGAGATGTATCAATTTATCGACAAAGGAGAAAACGACGTTTGTCTTCGCCCAGAGGGGACAGCTGGTGTTGTCCGTGCCTTTATTCAACATAAACTAGATAAAAAAGGGGGGATTCACCGATTTTATTATCACGGACCGATGTTTCGCTATGAGCGCCCTCAAAAAGGTCGTCTAAGAGAGTTTCACCAGTTTGGGATTGAGAGTTTTGGCGTTGAGAGCGTTTACGAAGATGCGTTATTGATTATGATGGTTTCAGACATCCTCAAGACATTGGGGATCGGCTACCGTCTCAAGCTTAACTCTCTCGGGGATCAGCACTGTATGCCCGCCTACCGTGAAAAACTCGTCAATTTTATTGAGAGTTGCGGTGATGCGATCTGCGCAGACTGTGAGAGACGTAAACTTACCAACCCTATCCGTGTTCTAGACTGCAAAAACGAAAATTGCCAAAGCCTCTATGTTAATGCCCCTAAATTGATCAACAATCTTTGTGGGAGATGCCAAAGCGATTTCGATACTCTAAAATCGATCCTAGATCAGCACTCCATTGCATATGAGATCGATACCAATTTGGTGCGCGGACTCGACTACTACTCCAAAACGGCATTTGAATTTGTCAGCGACAACATCGGAAGCCAAAGTGCCATCGCTGGAGGTGGACGCTACGATCGTCTTATCGAGTTTTTGGACGGGAAGCCGACCCCTGCGGTCGGATTTGCATTAGGGATCGAGCGGTTGATGGAGTTGATCGTAATGCCAGAGCGTGTGCGTGAGGGCTATTATTTCGGTGCCATGGATCCATCTGCCCTCACTTTGATCTTTTTGGCAGCCGAAAAAGCACGACGAATCGAAAAAGCGGTAGTTGAGTACAAGCCTCGCAAACTCCAAGATCATCTCAAGGGAGCCGATCGTATCAATGCTCGCTATTGTGCTGTTATCGGTGAAAACGAGCTGAATCAAAACAGTATTTGGGTTAAAGATTTGGTTGAAAAAACTGAATCCCTTATCCCTTTAAACGAATTTTTTGCCCAAGGAGTAGTTGATGAAAACATATGGAATTGATATTTGGGGTGAAAATAACTTTATAATCGATCAGGGGAAGATCAAAGTCAACTACAAAAGTTCCCCTTCCTTGCTTGAGATCACCCAAAAGGTTCGTAAAACTAACCTTCGTGGACCGCTCATCCTCCGATTTCCCCATCTGATCGGCAAACAGATTGATGCACTCTACTCTAACTTTCGACGTGCCATTTTTGAAAACGACTATACTGGGAAATTTCACGCCGTCTTTCCCCTCAAAGTAAATCAGTTTCCCGAAGCGGTCGATGCAATTGTTGAGCATGGAGAATCGTACCGATATGGGCTCGAAGCAGGCTCCAAGGCGGAACTTGCCTTAGCGATGGCTAAAACGCCGATCGGCTCACCTATCACCGTTAACGGCTTCAAAGATGAGGAGATGGTAACACTGGGATTTATGGCGGCACAAATGGGGCACGACATCACCATTACAATCGAAGGGTTGGGTGAACTCGAATGGATCATAGATGTCGCTCAGAACTGTAATCTCAAAGTTCCCAACATTGGTATCCGTGTCCGCCTCCAATCAGAAGGTAGTGGTATTTGGGCAAAAAGTAGCGGTTTGAATGCCAAATTTGGTCTTACCTCGACCGAACTCATCGAAGCGATGACAATGCTCTCTGAGAGCAACATGGTAGAGCATTTCTCGATGATCCATTTTCACGTCGGGTCTCAGATGCAAGAGATTGCAACGCTAAAACGGGTACTGCGTGAAGCGGGGAACATCTACGCCGAGCTCAAAAAAATGGGTGCTAATAACCTCAGTGCGATCAACATCGGTGGGGGTTTGGCGGTAGAGTACTCCCAGCACACCTCCACACGGATGCGCAACTATACCCTAGAGGAGTTCTCCAATAGCGTCGTTTTCTTGCTCCGTGAAATCATGAATGCCAAAGGGGTTGCCCACCCTGATATCTTTACCGAATCGGGTCGTTTTATAGTTGCGTCGCACTCGGTGTTGATTGCCCCCGTCTTGGAACTATTCAGCCATGACTATCAGCTCAAATCGCTCAAACTAAAAGATCATAACCCTCCCCTTATCGAAGAGTTGCGTGAGCTTAATGATCTGTTATCTCCACGCACTTGCATCGAGTATATGCATGATGCGCTCGATCACATGGAATCACTCCTCACCCTCTTCAACCTCGGACATATCGATCTACAAGATCGTTCGAATGCTGAGATTTTGGTACATCAGATCATCAAAAAATCGCTCTATCTTTCGCAGGACAACCCCCTGCCCGATATCGAACGCTTGCAGGTCAAACTCCAAGAGCGCTATTTGATCAACAGCTCGATTTTTCAAAGTATCCCCGATTACTGGGGACTGCAGCAGCAGTTTCCGATCATGCCACTCGATCGTCTTGATGTCCCCGCTATTCGTGCAGCGAGCTTGTGGGATATCACCTGCGATAGCGACGGGGAGATCCGTTTTAAACCCGAAACCCCACTCTACCTACACGATATTGATCTGGATGAAGAGGAGTATTTCCTCGCATTTTTCAATATCGGAGCCTATCAGGAGACACTGGGGATGAATCACAACCTCTTTACCCACCCGAGCGAATGTACGATTATTATCAACGATAACGGCTACGAGATCGAAAACTTTACCGAATCGGATAATATCCTCAATATCCTCGAAGATATTGGATACGATTCCTCTAAACTTCTAACCAACCTTAAAAATAAACTTGCTTTGAGTGAATTTAGGACAGAAGAAGAAAAAAGTGATACACTTCAAAAACTTGAAATGTACCTCTACCAAAATGGGTACCTACGAACCACTCGATAAGGATTGAATTTGGGACTTTTTTCAGAAATTGCCGAAGATTTTTCGAACGTCTACAAAAATGATCCCGCCATCAGTTCACGTATCGAACTCTTTTTTAACTACCCTGGAGTTTGGGCGATTTTTTGGTATCGTATTTCTAATCGTCTCTACCGTCGCGGATTCAAAGCGATTGCCCGTATCCTCATGGGACTTAACCAAATCGTAACCAATATTGATATCCATCCAGGGGCTACGATCGGACGACGTGTCTTTATCGATCACGGTTTTGGGGTTGTCATCGGACAAACCGCCGTTATTGAAGACGATGTCATCATCTACCAAGGGGTGACGCTAGGTGGGGTGAGCCTCGTCGCTGGCAAACGCCACCCGACGATCAAAAGTGGTGTTGTAATCGGCGCAGGAGCCAAAGTGCTCGGTAACATTACAGTCGGTGCTAATTCCAAAATTGGAGCCAACTCGGTCGTTGTTCGCGAAGTACCCGAAAACTCGACCGCTATTGGTATCCCTGCTCATGTGATCCAAAAAGGGCGTGACAAAGATCCCTTCAGTCATAACAAGCTCCCAGATATTAACAAGGAGATGTTTGAGTACCTCTTGCGCCGTGTTGCCGTCCTTGAACATTATATGGTTCAAGATAATACTGAAATTCTCGAACAAGATTTACAGCTTGAAAACATCTACGAATCGTTTATAAAGGCGATGAAGAATTGATTTTTCGCCTTCTTTTTTGGTCTACCTTTTTTTCGATCTCTGCTTTAGCTGTTTTACCAGATTACAGTGCTCTTCCTCTGGTTGTTTCGTTTAGTGATTTACTCAATCATGCCGTTGCCTTTACCACACTCACTCTTCTCTATGCTTTTGCTTATGGTCATACTATTCGACGTATTGGCTTGACACTTTTGGGCTATGGGGTAATAATTGAGATTGTTCAGACATTTTTACCAACGAGATACGCATCAACAGAAGACGTGGTGGTAGATGCTATCGGAATTGTCTTTGGTGCGCTTATGCTCAAAACATTGCGCAAGTTTACTTGAAATCAGATGTAGTATTTATACTGGATCGATAATCTCGACCACATCTAATCCAAATCCGCCAAGTCCAGCGAACTCAGCATTTTTAGATTCTGCGATCAGTCTCATGTGTTTTACACCCAACGATTTTAGAATCTGAGCGCCGATCCCGTACTCTTTCATATTTGCCTGTTGGTGCGGTGGTTTGTTAATAAAAAGTAACACTCCGCTATTATGCTTGAGGTAATTAATGGAGTCGATTAGATGGGTATATTTGCTTTGATTGAGGAGCAAATCGATATCTGGCACTACATTGTGCACCTTGACATTGGCACTTTCCCCTGCTTTGTAAAAAACGATCGCCGTATGGTGGTTCTCCTGATGATCGGCAAACTCATATTTTTTGACATGAACACCGAAAAATTCAATCTCCTCTTCGGATACGGCTTTGATGAGAGTTTCATTCGCAAGACGATATTCGACGATGTCTGAGATATAGACAATTTTGAGGTTGTGTTTTTCAGCGAAGATATCCAAGTCATCACGACGTGCCATGGTACCATCTTCCTTCATGATCTCACAAATAACCGCCGATTCAGCAAGTCCAGATAGACGACACAGATCGACCGATCCCTCCGTATGACCGATACGCACTAGCGTCCCCCCCTCTTTGGCAATCAAAGGGAAAATATGCCCAGGTGCAACCAACTCAGAGGGTTGAGAGAGTGGATTAGCGAGAATTTTGATCGTCATATCGCGCTCTGCGGTCGAAATACCCGTCGTTGCCGCCATTGCATCTACCGAGATCGTAAATGCAGTCTCGTGCATCGATGTATTGGATTTGACCATCGGCTCTAAAGCCAGCCTTTTAGCAATAGAGGGGTTAATGGCGACACAGATCAACCCTTTGGCGTGTGTAGCCATAAAATTGACATGATCGGGAGTCGAAAAAACAGAGGCATAGACCAAATCCCCCTCGTTTTCGCGATCTTCATCATCGACCATAATGACCATGCGCCCTTTTTTAAACTCTTCAATCGCTTCTAAAACCCGTTGCACTGCTGACATAGATACTCTTTTCACTAAATATAGGAAGCAATTATAAGCTAAAAGGGTTAAAAAACGATCACAATCAAAAAATTACCCCTTTTAAATAACGTTGTCGTCGAAGTACTTGACAAATCAGCTAAAAGTGTATATAATTTCGACCTCTTAACGAGAACACTGGGGTATCGCCAAGCGGTAAGGCAACTGGTTTTGGTCCAGTCATTCGGGGGTTCGAATCCCTCTTCCCCATCCATTTTTATCTCTCTTTAAAGCCGCGGAATAGAGCAGTCCGGTAGCTCGTCGGGCTCATAACCCGAAGGTCACAGGTTCAAATCCTGTTTCCGCAACCAATAACTATAATAATTTTCTCCATCGCTTTTTCAGTATTTACTTATCTGACTTATCTTACGCTTCATAAACTATTCTCGTATCATTATTTCAAACGTTTCTATTGTCCGTGGTTAACCTAAAATCTCAGAGTGTTTTTAAAACGTAACAATCTTGCGCTGGCATTCTTCAATCAGTCGAATCAAGAAGTGACGCTCACCCCATGCTGTTTTAGACACACCTTTTGTGAAAATTGCCGTTTCTGAGTGCGATGTCAATCTTGTGGTACTTCAAACCCATTTCAAGCACAAATCGATTTAAATGACCTCCTATTATATCCACCGAAGCAAAGAAGAGTTGAAGCAATAATTATAAATGCATTATTCCTTGACTTAGGTCAATTTTTAAAATCACTAATTACATTAGAATTATTGGTGTAATTAAAAGAAAGCACTTCTGAAGGGTTTTTTTGAAAAAGCTTGTTAGGGGTGCTCTCTAAAAAATCCATTAAAAAGGATCAACAATGCAAGAAAGTCGTAGAGATTTTTTGAAAGCCAGCGTAGCAACTGCTGCGGCTACTGCTGCGGGGATGGTTTTACCGAGTGAGGTTGAAGCCGCATCTAAAGTAGGTGAATCAGGATGGCGCTGGGACAAAGCGGTATGCCGTTTTTGTGGAACAGGGTGTGGGGTTATGGTTGCAACCAAAAATGACAAAATTATTGCGGTCAAAGGGGATCCGGCAGCTCCGGTGAATAAAGGGCTCAATTGTATCAAAGGGTATTTTCTCGCTAAGATCATGTATGGGGCAGACCGTTTAACTCAGCCGTTATTGCGGGTTGGTGCCAACGGAGAGTTTAGTAAAAAAGGTAAATTCCAACCAGTGAGTTGGGAGAGAGCTTTTGATGTCATGGCCGACAAATTCAAAGAAACTTATACCAAAAACGGTCCTACGTCTGTTGGAATCTTTGGCTCGGGTCAGTATACGATTCATGAAGGATACGCTGCACTCAAGCTAATGAAAGCAGGATTTCGCTCCAATAATATCGATCCGAATGCGCGTCACTGTATGGCTTCGGCGGTTGCTGGATTCATGCAGACGTTCGGTATTGATGAACCTGCGGGATGTTACGATGATATCGAGTTGACCGATACGATCGTTACATGGGGAGCAAACATGGCCGAGATGCATCCAATTCTATGGTCGCGCGTCTCAGATCGTAAGCTCACCAATAAGGCAAATGTCAAAGTCGTCAATCTCTCGACCTATACGACCCGCACGTCAGACTTGGCTGATATTGAGATTATTTTCCGACCGAACTCTGATTTGGCGATTTGGAACTACATCGCTCATGAGATTGTTTACAATCACCCTGAAGCAATTGATTGGAAATACGTCAAAGATAACACCGTGTTTGCGACCAGCTGGGTTAATACTGGATACGGTATGCGCAATAACCCGAATCACCCAAAATTTAGAGCGGAAGAGAAAGATACCGTAGCCAAAGAGGTCTCTAAAAAAGTGAGCAATCTCGAAGCACCGGCGCTCAAACCGTTCGGATACGATGCGGGTGAAACTATGAAAATGACTCACAACGTCAATGCAAGTGAGAGCTGGGTAATTAGTTTTGAAGAGTTCAAGCGGGGTCTTGCACCATATACTCTTGATTATACTGCTCGTGTTGCCAAAGGGAATCCAAATGAAGACATTGAAGAATTTAAGAAAAAACTAAAAGCTCTCGCTGATCTTTACATCGAAAAAGGGCGTAAAGTGGTCAGTTTTTGGACGATGGGGATGAACCAGCACACTCGTGGAACATGGGTTAACTCTCAATCGTATATGGTTCATATGTTGCTCGGTAAACAATCCAAACCAGGAGCAGGAGCGTTCTCACTTACTGGTCAACCATCGGCGTGTGGAACAGCGCGTGAAGTAGGAACATTCAGTCATCGTCTTCCGGCTGACATGGTTGTTACCAACCCTAAACACCGTGAACACTCTGAGCATATTTGGAAAGTACCAAAAGGAACAATTAACCCAGTACCAGGAAGCCATTTTGTTAAAATTATGCGCGATCTAGAAGATGGTAAAGTAAAATGGGCATGGGTTCAAGTTAACAATCCATGGCAAGATACTGCCAATGCCAACCACTGGATTAAAGCAGCACGTGAAATGGACAATTTTATTGTTTGTTCCGATGCCTATCCGGGGATTTCTGCGAAAGTTGCCGATCTGATCCTCCCATCGGCAATGATCTATGAAAAATGGGGCGGTTACGGTAACGCCGAAAGACGTACACAGCAATGGCGTCAACAGGTCACTCCAGTTGGGCAAGCAATGGGTGATTTGTGGCAAACAGCAGAATTTGCAAAACGCTTTACCCTTGCAGAAGTATGGAAAGAGTGGAAGATAAATGATAAAGTTACCCTTCCAAGTGTATTGGATGAAGCAAAAGAAATGGGGTATAAACCGACGGATACCCTATTTGATGTTTTGTTTGCCAACAAAGAAGCACGCAGTTTTAAATGGCCTGATCCGATAGGTAAAGGGTTTATGAATACCGAAGCGGGTGGAGACAAACGTAATATATTGGGTTCTGATGGTAAGCCTTTCAAAGGGTACGGATTCTTCATCCACAAATATATTTGGGAGGAGTATCGCAAATTCGGTCTTGGTCATGGACACGATTTGGCCGATTTCGATACCTATCACCGTGTGCGCGGTCTCAAATGGCCAGTAGTAAATGGTAAAGAGACTCAATGGCGTTTCAATGCTAAATATGACCCGTATGCGAAGAAAACAGGTCGTGAGTTTGCTTTCTATGGTGAATTTAGCAAAGTAATCCCACAAGGAACTCTTGCGGGTCCGGACGCATCAAAACCGAAAGTTGATTTGAGTAACAAAGCGAAAATTTATATGCATCCATATATGGATCCACCAGAAGTTCCGACTGAAGATTATCCGTTGTGGCTCTGTACGGGGCGTGTATTGGAACACTGGCACTCTGGAACGATGACAATGCGGGTTCCTGAGCTCTATCGTGCTGTACCAGAAGCGCTCTGTTACATGCACCCAGAAACAGCAAAAGACATCGGAGTCAAAGATGGTCAGCTTGTATGGGTCGAGAGCCGACGAGGAAAAGTCAAAGCGCGTGTCGAAACCCGTGGACGTAACCGCCCGCCGAAGAGTTTGGTGTACGTGCCATGGTTCGATGAAAAAGTATATATCAATAAAGTATGTTTGGATGCAACATGTCCAATATCCAAGCAGACCGACTATAAGAAATGTGCAGTCAAAGTTTATAAGGCATAATGATGGTAAAGGGAAAACCCCCTCCACTCAGTGAGCGGCGCCGATTTTTACTGCAAGCGTTGCAGGGGATCGGGTTGGCGACATTGGGTGCAGTGACGTGGAGTGCGTATTTGGATGAGGCAAAGGGATCAAAGCTCTTTTTGCGCCCTCCTGGAGCATTGAATGAGAGTGACTTCTTGTCACACTGTATTCGATGTGGGTTGTGTGTCGAGGCGTGTCCATACGATACGCTGAAACTCTCTCGTGTAGGTGATAATGTACCGCTGGGGACACCGTATTTTACGGCTCGTGAGATACCGTGCCATATGTGCGATGATATCCCCTGTGTTCCTCCGTGTCCGAGTGGAGCACTCGATGCGGTGCTTGTATCCAAAATAGATAAGGCGGGTACAACCAAATTAGATATTGGTATGGCAAAAATGGGGATTGCAATTGTTGATTCGGATCAGTGTATTGCGTACTGGGGAATTCAATGTGATGCGTGCTATCGTGCATGTCCTTTGATTAACGAAGCGATTGTGATCGACCACAGTCGTAATGATCGAACCGGAAAGCACGCATTACTTGTTCCGCGTGTCGTACCAGATGTGTGTACCGGATGTGGAATGTGCGAAAAAGTGTGTGTGACTGAGAAGGCCTCTATTTTTGTTTTGCCTCTAGAGGTTGCTAAAGGGAAAGCTGGAAGCAATTACATTAAAGGGTGGGATGAAAAAGATGAAAAACGTTTGGAAACCCAAAGAGGGGGCGGTGAAACGACTGTAACTCCGACCAGTTCCCAAAAACCGGTCGATTATTTAAATGATGAGGAGTTTTAAATGGGGTGGCTTAAAAAACACCGATTTTTAATTCTTCGCCGTCTGACACAAATTTCCATGATCGTGTTCTACTTTGCGGCAAACGCATGGGGATGGAAAGTTCTCGAAGGCAATATAGGAAGTTCACTCTTTTTAGGAACGATACCGTTGGCGGATCCGTTTGCGGTAGTACAAATGTCTGCTGCGGGTGCGTTGCTGGGGCTGGATGTACTCATTGGAGCGGTCATCATAACACTATTTTACGCCATCATCGGCGGAAGAGCTTTTTGTAGCTGGGTGTGTCCAATCAACATGGTGAGTGATGCGGCCAATAGGTTGCGTCGCGTCTTACGGATTAACGAAGTGGAGCGTCGAGTTGTGATCAGCCGACACCTTCGCTATTGGGTATTAGCACTTTCAATCGCCCTTTCAGCAATTTTTGGAGTCGCAGCATTTGAATTTATCAGTCCTATCGGGATGGTAAGTCGTGGTCTTATTTTTGGAATAGGGTTCGGTGGTGCCGTTGTGGCAGGTGTTTTTCTCTTCGATCTATTTGGAGTAAAAAACGGGTTTTGCGGTCATCTGTGTCCGTTGGGGGGATTTTATTCTCTTATCGGACGCTTTAGTGTGATCCGTGTAAAACATAATCAGGAAAAATGTACATTGTGTATGAAATGTACCACTATTTGTCCTGAAAAACCGGTCTTACATATGATCGGTAAACGAAGTGAATTTGTCGCCATGGGCGAGTGCACCAATTGTGCTCGCTGCATCGAAGTGTGTGATGATGACGCTTTGAATTTTAATATTCGCTTATTTAAACAACAGGATAAGGAGTAAGCATATGAAACGTAATGTGATTAGTATCGTAACCGCAGTAATATTAGGGAGTACATTACTCTCAGGTGCAGGTAAAGAGGTTCAGATTGCTGAAGAGTCATTAGGACTATCAAAAGTAAGTGTGGATGCAGATACCGGCTTGGTTGAGAAACCATTTGTATATAAAGGGACGGCTCCAGGGGCGGGAAACAAACGGATTCCGCGAACCTATGATAATCAACCTCCGATGATTCCGCATGACATCAGTGAATTGCCAATTATTACACAGGAAGAAAACATCTGTACTTCATGTCATATGCCTGATGTCGCTCCGAGTGTAGGAGCGATCGCCGTTCCTAAATCGCATTTGACGAATTTGCGAAATATGACCGATCTCAAAGGAGAATTGTATCAAGGGCGATGGAACTGTACTCAGTGTCATGCCCCTCAGGCAGAACTAGATCCAGTGGTAATGAATAAATTCAAAGGAGCGTATCATAAGAAAATTGGTGGTGAATACAAAACCAATCTTATGAAAACACTTCGTGAAGGGGTGATAGAAGATCCATCTGGCTCGTTTGATCTTAATAAAGATTTGGTAGCGGATTAATATGGATTCGCGCCGCGGATTTTTTACCTCATTGGTTGCGCTCGCTAGGGGAGAAGGAAAGGAGGAGAAACCTTTTTATCCTTTTCTACCCGGTTTTATCGCCGATAAAAGTGATAATTGTCTGAGCTGTATTACCTCTGCTTGTAAAAATGTTTGTGAAGAGGGGATTGTTGTTCGTGAAGATGCAGCTATCCCTTATCTTGATTTTTCACGGCGTGGCTGTACTTTTTGCGGTGAGTGTATTAGTGCATGCGAAAGCGATTGTTTTGTTTCAGAGCCAATAACCTCACTAAAAGCACGAGTGCAAATCGGCATTTTGAGCTGTTTGGCGTGGAATAAAACAATCTGTCGCAGTTGTGCTGACATTTGCAACGATAAAGCGATACAATTTACAGGATTATGGAACCCTGAAATTGATTCTAATGCATGTACTGTATGTGGATTTTGTGTTGGAGTCTGTCCAGCCTCTACCATCACTATCCATCCGCGAAAGGAGATGGAATGAGATTTTTATTGTTTATACTATTTTTTTCACTGACACTTTATGCCGGGATGCTTTCCCCGAAAGTGAGTGTAAAAACCTCCTCACCGGTTTTGGATTTTGTTGTAAGGGGTGGTGATGTTTGGGCGGGAACTGCGAACGGTGAAGCTTTGCGAATCACCACAAAAGGGAAAATTATCTCCAACATAGCATTACCTCCGATGGTAGATTCTTTTGGGGAAAAAGTAAAGCAGAAAATCATGAGTATTGATCTCTCTTCAGATGCTAAAACATTAATAGTAGCAGGAGAAGATGGTCACTTGTATACTATTCTAGGGGGGAAAATCACTAAAACCGCTTATTCCACAAAAACTGTCGTGAAAAAAATCGCATTTATTTCAGATTCAAAAGTAATGCTTGCGTTATTGAGTAACGAAGTAGTCTTTTTTGATCTTAAAAGCAATCGTATAGTGAAAACTCTTAGCGGTGGAACTTCGCCACTAAGTGATATGGCACTTTCTAGTGATAAAAAAATAGCTCTCATTGCAGGAGAAGCAGGGGTCGTTTCGGCTATTGATACAGATCAGATGAAAATCATGCGTCGTATTCATGGGGGAAATGTCGATAACATCTATAAAATAGATATCCAAAACAATCGTGTTCTCACCGCCGGTCAAGATCGCCGAGCGATACTCTATACCCTAGATGGGAAAAGCTATATCCGTTTTAACGGATCATTTTTAATATACGCAGCAGCCCTCTCACCGAGTGCAAGGGTGATGGCAGCCACGATGGATGAAGAGAACCTTATCAGTATTTTTGACACGATCAAACGTCAAAAAATTGCTACAGCAAAAGGGCACAGTGCGACATTAAATCGCATCGTCTTTATCGATGAAAAACAGTTTGTGTCGTGTGCCGATGAAAATAAAATTCTATTTTGGGAGTTACCATGAATATATCAAGTGTTGTCGTTAAATGTGCACCGGAATATGTAGCATTTGTGCTGGAACAATTGCGAGAAAGTAATCAATGTGAGGTCTATGCTCACGATGAGTTGGGTCGAATCATCATTATTTTAGAGGGTGATACTACCGAACATGAGAGTGAAAAGCTCCGCATTATTCAAGAAATTCCCCATATTCTCTCCGCTGAGATGGCAATGGCCTACAGCGAAAGTGAATTTTCCGATGAAGAGGGGAAGCTTGAACGAGTTGATGAGCAGCTTCTAGAGCATCTGAATGCAGATGATATTGATGCAAAAGACATTGTTTACAATGGTCACCTAAAGGATAGATAATAAAAACGCTCTGTATCGAGACAGAAGTTCCGAGCGATGAACTGATTGTATCGCATACGAATCTTTACGGGATTATTACCTATGCTAATTAAATCTTCGCCGATATTAGCGGATACGAAATGGATGAACTGATCGGACGGTCGCACAATATCGTTCGTCATCCTGACATGCCATCATCGTTGTTTGCAAATCTATGGGAAACTCTGGGTTAGGGGAAAATGTGGTCTGGCTATGTGAAAAACCTTCGTAAAGATGGAGGATTTTACTGGGTATACGCTCAAGTCTCTAGTTTATTAGATAAAAATGAAAATTTAATCGGATATAAATCGCTTCGCGCACCGGTTGAAAGCACTAAACGCCATGAGTTAGAAGTAAACTATACTCGATTGAAAGAGATGGAAGAAAATGTGATCAAGCTTAGCGAATGGATTGATTGTGAAACATTCAGACAACTTGAAACACTTTCACATCAGCAAAATCGTTCTATCAGCAAAATTCTTAAAGAGATGGTGGATTAGTAAAATAATGGATTTTAACCAAACGGCGAAAAAACTTTTACTTTTTCAAGGACTCTCCTCGCGTGATCTGGAATTGATTGCAACGCAATCATATATTCGATCATTTGAGAAAGGAGAACTCCTTTTTTATGAGGAAGATGATCTGCCATATTGGTATTTTGTGGTCGATGGAATTTTACGTTCCTATAAACTATCTCATGATGGACATGAAATTTCCATCTGTTATAATGAATCATCGATGGCGTTGAATGATATCCGTTTTGAAAATAATCGCTACATAACTAGAACTTTCGGTACCATCGAAGCGCAAACCAAAGGGACACTCATAGGGATAAAAACCTCGGCTTTATCGCTATTGTTTGCCCAAAGTCCTGAATTTGCACTGCGGTGTTTCCATAGTGTTTTAATGAGTGTAGAGAATTACCAGCGGACGTTTTTTAATAATATGGTTCTCGATGCGATGGGGAAAGTAGCCTTTATGCTTGCCCATGAATTGGATAAATTCAATCGACTTAAAAAACAGGAAATCGCAGCTCTACTTAACATGCAGCCAGAAACTCTGTCACGTTTACTGGGAAAACTGGTTCGTAAAGAGATTATTGCTATTGACGGATCGGTCAGTATCTTAGATGCTAACGCGCTCAAATCCCTGTATAATTAGAGGAAAAAATCATGAAAAAAATAACCTCTCGAATAAAAATTATCAGTTTTATCCTTTCATTATTACTTGTCAGTTTGATCGCAATTACCGTCTACATGAACGAGCAAAATAAGCATGTTGGCTATGTCATACACATAGTCGGTAAAGAGCGGATGTTGACCCAAAAAATGGCGAAAGAGCTTTTTTTAAATCTTCACCATACGTCAGCTGAATTTTTAGCTTTTGATGAAGCAAAAAACGAGTTTATGCTCAACCTAAGATCGTTGCTTAGCGGCACAAAAGATGGAAAAATCACCCCACCTCCAACTGATGATATCGCCAAGCGGCTGGAATGGGTTAGATTGCTCAGTGATCGGTTTTTTATCTTAGCTGAAACGATCAAAGTCAAAATAGAATTGAACACAATTCCGAGTGAATCAGAGATTACAGAACTCTATGAAGTAAACAATCTTCTTTTGGATCAAATCGATCAAACTGTCTATGCTTATACCGTCGCTTCAGAAGAAAAAATTGAACGACTTCAGTGGATTCAGTATATCGGAGCGTTTGTAACTCTCATTGCAGTTATCGGTAGTATCCTGCTGAGTAAAAAGATTGACGAGGAATTTGACCGCTTTTTGAGCAATGCCAAAGAAGTTTCTCAAATCAGTTGTGATGATCTTCATAGCGAACCTAGTATCTCTATGGAGTCACAAAGCGAGCTTATACAGGCCGAATCGGATATGAAAACATTTTTATTGCGTGTTAAAAAAGTGATTCTCAGGACACAGAGTGCTTTAATTGAATCGCAAAATACCTTGGTACAAATCGAAGATTCGGCAAGAATGATGGAGCAGCAGATCTTGCAAACATCACTCAGTGATCCTTCTAAGGCGGAAATTGAATACTGCATCGATATCGGTGAAAACTTAACGATTAACTCTCTCGAAAAGATAGCAAATACACGGCAGATGCTCGATAAATTCCAAGGGATGCTAGATCAAATCGTGGTGAAAATGGAACAGAACGATAGCTGTTCTTGATTCTTAAATGTCAACTCCCACCTTATAGCTTCCCACAGAACCATCAAGAGATTGGTTTAGGCTGATTGTCTCTTTGTTGGTTACAACATAATCCCGTGCAAAAGAGGAAGGATCCTTTGCCCATCGCTGCCGCAAGGCTGCGATGGGGGATTGACGCTTGAT
>JACXUF010000210.1 GCA_014764105.1 Sulfuricurvum sp.
TTATGCGCGAATTTAACGAAGAATTAATCCATTTTATCGATGCTTCTCCTACCCCGTTTCATGCGGTGGAATGGATGGCGAAGAGGCTTGAATGTCAAGGTTTTATTCGGTTGGAGGAGGATGTTTCATGGAATCTTGAAGAGGGGCGGGACTATTATGTCACCCGTAACGATTCATCCATAATCGCATTTACCTATCCCCCCTGTCCTAAAAAAGGGTATACGATTGTCGGTGCCCATACCGATTCGCCCCATTTGCGTCTTAAACCCAACCCTTTGACCACTTCGGCGGGGGTGAAACGCTTAGGGGTTGAGCCTTATGGCGGTGTATTGCTAAACCCTTGGTTTGATAGAGGATTGGGATTGGCAGGACGGGTTGTATATCTCGATGGCGAAACCCGAAAAGAGGCACTTATCAATATCGCCTCTCCGATCGCCGTTATCCCCTCATTGGCGATCCATCTCGATCGTGATGCCAATAGTTCCCACTCCATCAATGCACAGACCGACATTATTCCGGTCATCGCAACTGGGGAGGTCGATTTTGAGATCTTTATCCTCTCTCAGATTCAAACCGACACGGCTCATTTGAGCCTTTTAGCACATGAACTCAGTTTTTACGATACTCAAAAAGGGTCGTTTACAGGGGTCAACGAAGAGTTTATCTCATCTTCACGGCTTGATAATTTAGCAAGTTGTTACGTAGGATTGCAAGCACTTTTGGGGACGTCGTATCCGATGATGTGTGCGTTCATGGATCACGAAGAGGTGGGAAGCGATAGCCATGTGGGTGCCGGTGGGACGTTTTTGGAGGAGGTGCTTCGGCGAATCATGGGGGATAAGTATGAGATGCTTATGCGCCGCTCGCTTATGGTCTCATGTGACAACGCCCATGCACAGCACCCCAATTTCCCATCCAAACACGAGAGCGAACATGCCCCGCTCCTCAATGGCGGTGTGGCGATTAAAATCAACTCAAACCAGCGCTATGCGACCTCCGCTCGGACGCAGGGGAGATTTGTGCAGTGTGCAAAATCTCTGCATATTCCTACTCAGGTATTTGTTACCCGAAGTGACATGGGATGTGGTTCTACGATCGGACCAATCACATCCACCCGCCTTGGGATTGAAACCATCGATGTTGGGATTCCGCAGCTTGGGATGCATTCGATTCGTGAATTGTGCGGAGTGAATGATCCGTATGGGTTGTAC
>JACXUF010000211.1 GCA_014764105.1 Sulfuricurvum sp.
GGCGAGAAAAACCCATGCACCTCTCGCATGAATCCACCGTGTGCGTAAATCACCTCCATCGGAATAATCCCGTCTTTAATAGAGCGTTGTTCACCGTAGATATCTTGCAGCAAGAGGTTAAAAAGGCGAGATCGCTGTTTTAGCCCCTCTTCGACCCTCTTCCATTGATCCTCTTCAATGATCAAGGGGATCGGATCGAGTTTCCATGGATGGTCCATCCCCTTTGGATCATTGTAGACGTTGTAGGTGACACCATCGTCTTCGAGTCGCCAATCGATCTCTTTTTGCTTAAGAGTAAGTTGTTCAACCCCCATATTTTCAAGATTGTTTTTCAACGCCTCCCAATGGGGACGGATTTTTTTATCCCGATCAAACATCTCATCATGTGACGATTTTTGAGAATAGCGTTCAAACATAGCAATCAAGAGTTCACCTTGTGAAAAGTATCCCCCATTTTACCTTATTGTCTATTAGGGCTCCATTTTCGGCGTAAATCGAGGGTATGAGGATACTCTAGTGAACTCGGCAACTCTTGATAGAGGAAGGTTTGTTGTTTCGGGTGGGCTAGTACTTTGCGCTTTGTCCCCTCTTCTCCCATTAGTTCTTGTTCACGGATCATCGGTTCACGCAACTCTTCCAGCTCCCCTTGGGTGTGCCCAAAGCCCCAAAAACGGCTAATACGGCGCGATTGAGCTTCGAGGGAATTGACCGGAAAAGTATCATACGCCCGTCCACCTGGATGGGCGATAAAGTAGGTAAAGCCTCCAATCGATCGGCGGTTCCATGTATCGACAATGTCAAACACGAGCGGTGTATCGACCCCGATAGTCGGATGGAGAGCCGACCACGGCTGCCATGCACGATACCGTACCCCCGCGACAAATTCACCCTCTACCCCCGTAGAGACAAGAGGGACACGTACACCGTTGCAGGTGAGGACATAGCGCTCGCTCACGAAATCACTCACTTTAACCTGCACTCTCTCTACCGAGGAGTCGACGTAACGGGCGGTCCCTTGTGAACTCGACTCCTCTCCCAATACATTCCACGGCTCAATCCCGCCGCGCAATTCGCAGCGCATCCCCTCGATCGTGCTCATCCCATAAAGTGGAAATCGGAATTCAAAGAATGGATCAAACCAATCGTTCTCAAAAGCATACCCTTCGGAACGTAAAAATGTCACAATGTCGCGAATATCTTCACGA
>JACXUF010000212.1 GCA_014764105.1 Sulfuricurvum sp.
AAAAGGGGAGTTTTCTGCCATATCAAAAAGATATGGCAAGCTTTAGGGGGTTGTAGGGACATTTGTCCCTGATGCTTTGCGGGCTATGAACGTAAAGTGTGTAACATCAGTTAGGAGATAAATCATGACCTTATACAAATTATCTTTGGTTCCCATTTTGAGCGCATTGCTTTACGCCAATCCCCAATGCTATGTCGAGGGGTATCCCAACCTTGTCGTCTCGGCAAATGAGCACGAAATAATCCTCAAAAGTGGTGAAAAATTCCCTTATCGCACAACTGCATCCAAAGAGACATGGAATCAAAAGATCGACAATGCCGATCTCGCAACCCAACTCGAACAATCATACGACGCGGGAGGATTTGAGACACCTCCCCCCTATCTGCACAGCCCAGGGAGGCTCCGCTATCAGCCATTTTTCAAAAGCTTGTATGGCAAAGATAAAAAATCGATCGAAAAAAATCTCGTAACAATCGAATGGCCAACCCTCAAAGGGAACACCAAATTACAGGTGAGCAAAGTGGACGGTGTCGACAAAAAACTCTACGCCATCGGCCAGGAGATCGCCAAACTTCCTAAAGCGGATCGAATCTGGGCGGAGGGGGCAACAACATACTGCTACCGTGTCATCAAAGACACTGATCGCCTCTCCATGCACAGCTACGGTATCGCAATCGATCTCGCCCCCAATACCACCCAGTACTGGAAAGACGAAGCCTCGTCCGAAACCGCCAAAATAGGCTATAAAAATACAATGCCCCTCTCCATCGTTCGCATTTTTGAAAAACACGGCTTTATTTGGGGAGGACGCTGGTACCACTACGATACGATGCACTTTGAATACCGTCCTGAATTGCTCGCACCCTCATGCAAAGGAAAAATATGAGATCTCACCGCCTCTTTACCACTCGCACCGGACAGTTTGTCCTCTTTAAATACACAATTTACACCCTCTTAGCGTTCAATATCTACCTGTTTGCTATGAACGGCACCTTTACCGAAACGATCGACACCGCCGCATGGGTCGCTATTTTGGCACTGTTTGAGTGGGAAACCCACCACCTCAAAGAGGAAGATTGGAGCTGTTTAGTCCCCTCAACTTGAGGTATGGATTCTCTTTAAAAAGTTCAGGGTTTGAATCAAACTTTTCAAGCAGTGTAGCATAAGGGGTTTTAAACTTCAACGCTTTGAGCTTTTTTTG
>JACXUF010000065.1 GCA_014764105.1 Sulfuricurvum sp.
ATGAATAGATATCATAGCTTAATCTCCCTCGTGTTAATAGATCTCTATAATGGCTTATGACCATAGAATCAACCCCATGAAAAAGGGGGTTCTCTATGTTGGTATTATAGTAGGGGATGGGACACTTAAAACCTTATTGGACGAAAAATTGCAAAATAAGACAGATCAATGTTGATACGCCAAATGAGGTATGGAGTGGTGATATTACCTATTTGACCTGAGTCAATTTTTAGAACTTCTGAAAGTGATACAATTCTCGTATATTTAATATAAGGATGTGAAGATGAAATTAGAAAAACTAAGCCTAGTGGCTGTAATGGTATTAGGTACAGGCGCATTTGCGATCGATAATGTCAAAGTGAACGGGGAGGCGAAACTGTGGTATCAAACAACAGAGACAGAGGGCACTGCGACAGTTGGAACGACAAATGGAAAAGATTTTTTCGATCATGACACTAATTCAATGGCTAATGCAAAATTGAGTATCGGTGCTACTGCCGATTTGCTTCAGAATCTCAGCGCTGGGGTGAAAGCGTCGACTCTAACTACCCTCGGATTGGAAAACAATTTGGTTGGGGATGTCTCTACGACAAAATTCGATGCCCAGGGCACCAAAGTAGGACCAGCTAAGCTTGATGATCAATCATGGATTGAAGAGCTTTATTTGGCATATACGATGGGTAAAACAACAGCAAAAGTGGGTCGTCAAGCGCTTTCAACTCCATTGGCATTTACCGAAAACTGGAACATTACTGAAAATACGTTTGAAGCGGCAGTATTGCTCAATAATGATCTTCCTAACACGACTTTAGTCGGTGCATGGATTAGTAAACATAACAGTGTCGGATTGTTAAAACCGACAACCGGTCGCGGAACTACCATCGCGTATAGCGGCAAATTCAGTACGTTCGGCAGCGATGGTGCTTATGCCGTTGCAGCGATTAACAAATCAATCCCAAACACTACGGTACAAGCGTGGTACTACAATGTAGGTCAAATCGCCGATGCGTATTGGTTGCAAGCCGATACAAAAGTACTCGGTATGGTTAATATCGGTTTTCAGTTTGCGGGGATGAATCCGGATTCTGCAGTAGGTGGCGGTACTTCTGATCGCAATACGGAAATGTTTGCCCTCAAAGCATCAGGAGATGTTGCAGGGATTAATGTGTATGGAGCATACTCATCCGTTAACGACGGCACCCTAGGGTTCTCAAACGTGGCTACCGGTGATAAAACAATGATGTACACTGGCTTGGGAAGTGTTTACTTTGATGGTGAGATCGTTGCCGCTCCCGATACCGATGCGTGGAAAATTGGAGCTTCAACCAAAATGGTTCCGGGTGTAACTCTCTCTGCAAGTTATGGGGAAGCCGAAACCGGCAATAATGGTGGAACGGCCGCGCCATTTGGTGGATTGAGTGTGCAAAACAATGATTACAGCGCTTGGGATGTTGTTGCAAGTACTAAAGTAGGTCCAATGAACCTAACCGCGATCTATACCGAATTTGATCGAGAAGACAGTGCAGGTGCTAAAACCCTTGATAATGCTTTATTCCGTCTTGTTGCTTCGTTGAAATTCTAATCTTCATTTTACACAGGGCCTTCGGGCTCTGAAAATTCTCCTTATGTTAAGCTTTTATTTGCGAGGATTCGTCACCCTCGCACCTCTTTTTGACCATCTTTACATGAATAAAATAACTCAATGATTTTGATAGTTGACATTCAAGAACGGTCTCTTTTGAGAACTTGGTAATGGAGTTGGTTTGTACTTCTCTTTGAAACTATTTATCTCCTTTTAACCGCTTCTTTTTTATACTTTCTAGAAATATTCAAAAAGCAACATCGTGAACTCTTTTCAAAACCTAGCACTGCTCGGAAATCTGTATCGCCTCAAGGCACTGGGGTACAAATACATCGATCCCATCACCCCCAACACCCAAACGCCCATCACCTCTTTACCCAATTCGCTACAAACCCTTTCCCAAGCTATTGGATCATGCTATTTATGTGATTTGAGTAAATCACGCCGACAAAGCATGAGCGGTTTTGGCTACCCAGGTGCCAAGGTGATGTTTATCGATCCATTTGTTTCTACCGCTGAGGACGAATCGGGAGAGTACTTTGTCGGAAGATCGGGTGTAATGTTGCGCGATATGATTGACAAAGTGCTTCACCTTTCGATGGATGAAATCTATTTTACCCATGCTGTTAAATGCAAACCTTTCGGATTTCAGACCCCATCACCTAGTGAATACAACAGCTGCAGAGGGTATTTAACTCAGCAAATATCCATCGTTCAACCCAAAATCATTGTCCCTTTGGGTGCGGAGGCTTACCAAATCGTATCGGGAGATGATGGAAATTTCGAGCATGTGCGAGGTGAAATTATCCCCATGGGTAGCTCACTGCTCATCCCTATGTATCACCCCTTGTATTTGATACGAAACCCTTCAATGAAAAAAGAGGCGATGCGTGATTTACAGACGATCAAAGGGCAGCTATCATGATGTTTATTCGAATGTTTATGATGTTGATTATGTTGTTTACGTTTGTTGGGGCGAGAACCCTCATGATTCAAAAATCCTCAAACAACGACGTGGATTATCAACGTTATGGTGCTGCTAGTGAACAGCCTGTTAAAATCGGTGTTATCTCTTCGTCCAAAGTGATCGGCAAATATGCTCAATCGACTTACAATGTTGCCTTGGCGACGTTATTAAGCCGTCAGTTTGAACACTGCACGATCAAACGATACGATATGGCTGATGAATCCTCTCAATCGATCGAAAAGGCGTTGAAAGAGGCCAAACAAGATGGGATCGGTGCTATCCTCTCCCCTCTTACCGCTACGGGAGCTAAAAATATCGTAGTTTTGGAGACGAAACTACCAGTATTTATCCCCACTGTCCATAAACGTGATCTCCCATCTGCCCCAGATAACTTTGTTTTTGGCGGTATCGACTATGAAAAACAACTTGAGGCACTGTTGCCTTATATGAGTGATTCGATTGCTATTTTTTACGATAACTCCAACGTTGGATCACAACTCAAAACGATCACTGAAGAGATTTTTGCCTCACGAAAAGGGGAAAAGAAAAAAGTGATGAGTTATCCAGTTGACCTCAAAGGGGACAATATCGTTTCTTACCTCTCCAAGCCTGCACCGTTGAACAAATCGAGTGTTATCGTCCATATTCCGGTGGTTAAAAGCGCCCTTTTGGCCGCTCATCTGACGTTTACCGGAGTTAAAGAGAAAAATATCCTTTCAACCCAAATCAACGTTGATCCTACGCTCCTAACCCTCACACAGTATCAAGATCGTAAAAATATGATCCTCGCCAACTCATTGATTGAATTCCCCTCTGCTATTTACGAGACGAACGCTTTGATGAACAATGATATTACCGTCGATTGGATACTTTATGCTACTAGTGTCGGAGCCGATTATCTGATCTCACAACTCACCCATACAAAAAGAGACTATACGATGCGTCTTATCAATTCACAAGTGATTTATCCTATTGAATTGTTGCGTGCCAAAGAGTTTGGATTTGAGCCACTTTATGGAAACTAATACCTCTTTGTTTGAGCATATCGCCCTTTTTAATCATCTAAGCGCTCAACAGTGCAGAGAGATCGAGAAAATCGGCATTATACGCCATTATGAAGATGATGAGATCGTATTTTACGAAGGGGAGGAGAGTAGTTATTTTCATCTCCTAATAAAAGGTAAAGTATCGGTATACAAATCGAACTCTGGGTCTGAACCTATAGTTATCCACCATTTTCGAGCCCCCTCTTTTATTGCGGAAGTAGCGACACTAAAACAAATCCCCTACCCCGCATCCTGCCGAACCCTCCAAAATTCGATGGTTTTGAAAATTGCACGTGATCCGTTTCTCACACTTCTCCAAAACGATCCATCGATTAGTATCGCACTTATAGCCTCACTTACCCATAAAATTTCAATCTTGGAACACTCGCTTCAACGTCATAGCGCTCCGAATGCTATGGCAAAAGTAGCCCGATTTATCCGAGATGAGAGAGAGCAATTTCACACTCTCAAAGGGGTTGAAATCTCCAAAATATTGGGAATTACCCCCGAAACACTCTCTAGAATGGTGACAAAACTCAAAGCCGAGGGGATTATTGGCGTTGATCATTCCAAGAAACTCACCCTTTTATCTCCCGACAAACTTGATCAATACTGTGGATAATAATTTTCCTTTAAGAGGAGCGGTGATAGAGTTAAGTATCTATAAATAGAGGAGTTTTCCATGGGTAAAAGAGGCATTTCACTTCTTCGAGGAATCGAAGCGCAGAGTGTCTATGAGTTGTTAAATAAAGCATATTGCGATGAGTGGCTCGCCTACTATCAATATTTTATCGAGGCTAAAGTGGTCAAAGGGTTGATGAAAGATGCCGCTATCACTGAGCTCACTCAACACGCTGCCGACGAACTCCGTCATGCGACAATGGTATGCGATCGGATTATCCAGTTGGGAGGCACTCCGGCGCTCCATCCTCAAGAGTGGTTTACCCTCAGCAACTGTAGCTACGATGCCCCAACAGACGGCGATGTACGCAAGGTGTTGGAACAGGCAATTAAAGGAGAACAATGTGCAATCAGTGTCTATTCCAATATCCTCGATATCACACGAGAAAAAGATATTGTAACCTACGATATGGTCTCACAAATTTTAGCCGACGAAGTTGAGCATGAAGAGGATCTTCAAGCATTGTTCGAAGATATTCAAGAGTTCATCGAAGAGTTTAGAAAATAATCATGTTTAAATCGATATTTTTCTTCTTTGCTTTGGCATTATCGGTAGAGGGTGCCGATATATTAAAGTTGGTAGGGATGCTGGATCGTAACGATACAACTGCTTTTATCGAGTCAATCCAAACCATCAATGACGCCAACAGTGCTAGAGAAGACAATAACAAAACGATTTTGATGTACGCGTGTTGGGTTGGTAATATCGGTGCGGTAAAACATTTGGTTGCAAAAGGTGCCGATATCAATGCCGAAGACTCTGGCGGAGCAACCGCACTCCATCTTGCGGTATGGAAAAATCATACTCCGATCGCTTTGTATCTGATTGAAAATGGTGCTTCTGCAAGTGTGATAAGCAAAGATGGAATGACCCCTTTGGATGTGGCATTGATGCGTGAGAACCAAGAGATTGTCAAAGCGATCAAAAAAGTGGCTCCAAAACTCAAAAAACTGTTATAAAGAGGTCAAAAAAATCTTCTCTTCAGGGGGAATTTTTGCCATTTTTCCCTCAAAATCCAAATAGACGAGATCAATCTTCATCTCAAAAACTTTTTCATCATCCCGAAATACTTGTTGCAACAGGCTAAATGATGCATTTTTGATTTGAATCAGGGTTGTTTTAACCTCCAAAAGATCGCCAAATTTTGCACTCTTGATGTAATCGGCTTCGATATGTTTAGCAACAAAATGCCCCCCAGCTAAAATCGGAGAACGCCCCGCATCAAAAAAAATCTGACTCCGCGCCCGTTCGCAGAAATTCAGATAGTTAGAGTGATAAACAACACCGCCGACATCGGTATCTTCGTAATAGACTCGTATTTGCATCCTATAAACCCCTATTTGTCGGTATTATCTATTGATATGTTCTCTTAAATGCTCAAATCCATTGGATTTGACGAATCCGACATCGGTGGCGATAGCCTCGAAATGCTTTTTGCCACAATCTATTTTGGCTTGTTCGGTGTCTCGCAAATCTTCGCCAAAAAGACTCCCCTTGCTCTCAACGACAAAATAGAGTCTCTCTTTATTGTCTTTTTCAATCAATACCGCCCAGTCTGGGTTATATCCGCCCAATGGCGTGCTTATTTTAAACCATGATGGGAGTTTGGCGAAGAGTTTGACTTCATCGCTTTTGTTGAACGATTCCGCAAACCCTTTTTCGATATCGGAATCGTAGATGGTGTAATCGTAGATCGATTTGCCCTCACGGTTCTCAATCATGTTTTTATTCAGATAGCCATACAGCTCTTTATCCTCGAAACACTCTTGGGCATAGTAGAAATCATCCCCAATTTTTTCATACTTAATTCCATCAACGATGAAGACGCTCATCGTTTTCTTGATGATCTTGATCGCCCCGTCGATGAATTTTTGCGGGTTATTTTTGAAGCTCTCCAACTTTTTGCTTTTGATGAGAATATCGACGATATCTCTACGGGTTAGGTTTGTTTCGTTTTGGAGATAGGTAATAATATCGGGAAGCTCATAATCGATGATCTCGACATCGAGGCTCTTTTCACTAATACTGTCGGTATCTATCTCCACCCCGACTTTGGTGATGCGGTTTTTGGCTTTGGAATAGAGATATTTGATTTTGCCCACAGTCAGTTCATCGGCGATTTTTCGGGCGCACTCTTCGATGAGTTTTTGGGCATCAAACTGGACATTGTAGGTCGTTTTGTATTTGATACGCTCCCACAACTCTCTAAAATCCTCACCCAACAATATCTCTTTGTTGAGGCTGACAACCCGTTTGTCATTAGCATTTTTGATGTTGAGATTGCCCGCTATTTTTTTGATGACGCTGGTGATTTGATCGTGCAGGTGTTCAAATCCCAACGGGACTTGGAATGTGTTATCCCGTATATCAAGACGGAGGTTATCTTGGATTTTACCTTTGCCGTCTATGTATTTTTTGTCTTTGAGGTACTTGTACAATAGCTCGCTATTATCGGCACCTAAATACTCAAATCGGCCATCCTCGTTTTCAAATGAGATATTGGCGAAATAGTGCTCTTCGATAAC
>JACXUF010000066.1 GCA_014764105.1 Sulfuricurvum sp.
TTATACTGAACCAACACTGATCCAAAAAGAGGTGATTCCTCTCGTTTTGCGAGGGCGCGATATTCTCGGTGCAGCTCAAACGGGTACTGGAAAAACAGCCGCGTTTGCGTTGCCGATCCTCCATAAACTTATGAGTAGAGGAAAACAACCGAGTGCTAGAGTGTTAGTGATCGTTTCGACCCGCGAATTGGCGATACAGGTGGCTGAAGCGATCAAAACCTATGCTCAGGCTTTGGTCTCAATATCATTGCTTTGTTTGGCGGAGCCAATATGGCGCGTCAAGCCAAAGAATTGGGTGAGGGGGTTGATATTATTGTTGCAACTCCAGGTCGATTGATAGAGCTGAACAAACAAGGCATATCCCCCTCTACCCGCTGAAGATGGTCTGGACAAAACGCGCCGCAAGAGGATGAACAAAGAGATCGAACCTCAAGGGCGTACCCTTGGTGCGTTTGGACATAAAAAGAAAAAGGCACCAGTTTGGCCCAAACATATCGGTAAGCGCGGACCTCGTGTCGCACGAGAAGAGGAACTGCAAAAGGCGACTCCGAAAAAAGGGAGATGGAGAGGAAAATAAGGGTACTCCCTAAAAACTCATCTCAAAAGTTGATAGGAGCAGATGTAGTTTTCGGAGGTACCCTTTCTTTTGAAGAGACTTTTTAAAATATGTATCATGATATCTCATTCTATAGCGGTTCTATTTTTACTTTGATGTCGGCAGGTTGTGCGCTATACGGTGAGGAAGTGACGATTATATCGACCCCTGTGTTTGCGTATTCGGCAATGTTTTTGATGCTGATTCCCCCTGTGGCGATCAACGTGATATGGGGATAATTGGCACGGAGTATCAAAACGGCATCGGTGAGCTTGGTGAGGGGAAATTTCTCCAGCTGGAGGATATCGGCTCCTATAGATGCAAATTTTAGTGCCTCGGCTATGTCGTCTGCTTCTATGATGATCTTTTTCTCTGGGTTTGCTTTTTTGGTATGATTGAGTGCTTCTGCAAATGCTTCCTCAGTGGGGAAGAAAACACGGTGGTAATCGAAGATGAGGATGCTCTCAGAGAGACCCAAGCGGTGTGCGATTCCTCCGCCTGATTCAACCGCTTTGATGGCGATTTTTTTTGTAAAGGGGGTGGTTTTGCGGGTGGTGGCGACGACGATATCGGGATTGATAGCACGGGCTAAAAGTACCGCTTCTCGGGTGTAGGTAGAAATACCGCTCGCATAATCGAGAAGGTTTTGAACCGATTTCCAAATGCAATGGATATTTCCCGCTTCGCCGTGGGCTTCAAGAAAGACACTTTTGGGCGAAACTAAAGTTCCCGATTTTACAAAACTGTCGATCTCCAAACCATAGAGTCTGCACAAGTGCACCGCCTCTTCAGTGCACGAGACGACGAGAGGGTGTTCGCGGGTCGAGAAGGTGATGCGGGCGCGTTGATCACTGATCCCCAGTGATGCGGTTGTGAGATCGCCATAGGGGACATCTTCGGCAAGCAAATTTTCGAGTTCGTTGTTATTCAAAACAATCATAGTGATGTCTCCCATCCGATAAATGCCCAGTTAACCGCACGAGGATGGTGGTTTTGCACCACGATGACATCACGGTAGTATTGGCGGGCTTTGTTTTTTTGCTCTTCGTCTAACTCATGTACACTCCAAAGGAGTGATTCGATAAACTCATCCTCTGTGTTTGCGCGGATGCTTCCCCGTCCTGTCTCGATATAGTCGATACGGGGGAGATAGCCGTGAGAGTAAAGGATGATTGGGATATACCAGTAATCTGGTTTAGTTTTCACCTTTTTACCGATGAAGTCTAGAATATTCATATCGACGAAGCTCCCTCCAACTTTGTAAGTGAGATAGCACGCCTTTGATGCGTGAGCCGACATTTTCGAGAGGGCTAATTCGATATCGGAAACTTCCATAGAACGGGAGGCTATGACGATGTCGACTTTCCCAAATGTGCTCCAGTCATCTTCCCATCCTATATGATATGTTTTAATATTAGTAACCCCTTCGCGCACGGCGTAGGCTTTTAGCTCATCGAGCATCCCCTCGGAGAAGTCGATGGCGATCACCTCTTTGACCCGTTTTGCTAGCGGAATGGCGAGGGTTCCAGGTCCGCATCCGATGTCAAGAACTACTTCATCCCCAGCGATGTTCATACGGGAGATAAAATCGTTAACATAAGGGCTATCAATCGTTGTTTGTGCCATATCGGATGATTTCTTATCCCAATCACTACTCGTTTTTGCTTTGAAATCGGTAGTCGCTTTGTGTTCGCGGTACATTTGTGCAAAATTGATCGGCTCTAAAAACATGAGATGTCCTTTATGAATGGAATTATTGTGTTACATTTGATCTAACGACGAAGTTGATTGGTAATGATTTTCGATGATTAGGGCAAAGATTTTCAAAAGGATCGCCCGATCTTCTTCACGGCATTGTCGAGATTGTAGATTGTAATCCCTTTGAGATTTTTCTCCCATATCCAAAAGATATGAGAATTAGCGCATTATCATTTCATTATGTTTTGTATGATATATCGATTTTTATAGAAAGAGCTTAAAGGACAGGACAAGAATACTATAGACCTATAATGATGTGTAGCGGTGAAACAACTACATATGCTATTTCACCAACAGCAAGCGGTACGGAACTGTCTTGTTTTTCCAGTACTGTGATCAACGTCCCCCCGGCAAGCCGTATGGAAACTTCGATGTTATCAGCAGATCTTTCTATGGTTTCAATCTTTCCGGTTAAAACATTATCCTGAGTATTTTCAATAGGAGAATTGATAATATGGATATCACTCGATTTGATAATTGCATAGAGATGACATCCGACACTAAGTCCCATATTTTCAACCGATTTGGTCGTAATGACCGAGCGTAACGTATCTGAACCACTGAGGGCAAGGGTAAGAGTAGAATGCAACCCATCTGTTTCAATGGATACTAGAGTTGATGGAAGTTGATTACGTGCGCTGGTGGTGAGAAAGGTACGACTGAGAATGCGGGCGAGGCGCTCAGGATCATTGCCAGCTTCGGCAAAACGGTCCATAAATTGGCGGTGAAGTTCCCCTAAACGGTGAAATGTTGCGATCAGTTCATGTGCATACGGGGTGAGTTTGGTGCCGCCACCCCCTTTGCCCCCGGTGACTCGTTCTATGAGAGGGTGATCGGCGAGGGCATTCATCCCGTTAATCCGTTCCCATGCCGCTTTATAGGACATTTTCATCTCTTTGGCTGCGGCATTGATCGATCCTGTTTTATCGATCCTCTCCAGCAGTTCAATCCGTCCGGCACCCAAGAAATTTTGATCTTCTTTGGTGAGCCAAAAACGTCCGTCAATTTTCATTGGAGTATAAAACTTCGTTTCATAGGAGGTTCGATAGTATCGATCGGATATTTACCATTCAAAAATAGATAATTAGCCAATACCCCTTGCGCTAAGAGCATATCGGAACCGTCTTTGTACGGTAAGCCACTCACTTTTATCTCTTGTAAAAAAGGGGTCTCTTTGCCATATATAACGTCGATTGCCCCTTTTGAACGAGAGAGTAATTCTAGTAAAAGAGGACGTGGAATGGGTAGCTCATTGTCGCTAAGTCCAGCAGATGTCGTATTGATGATTAGATCATATTCAGCAGCAACAAAATCGTCCCAACAGTAGGCGTATATCCCCTCATTGTGAAAAAAACCGAGCCGTCTGGATGAGCGGTTGAGGATAGTAGGGGTGATCTCTCCCTGACGCAGAGCAATAGAGAGGGCGCGGGCGGTTCCTCCAGCTCCAAGAATCAAGGCATTGCGGATCGGACCGAATGATTGGATAGTCGACATGAAACCATCGGCATCGGTGTTGTACCCGATTAGACGACCTTTTTCTAAGACAATGGTGTTGACCGCTTGAATCTCTTTAGCAATCCCACGCACTTCATCGCATTGCTGATACGCCGCTTCTTTATGAGGAACGGTGACATTTGCTCCACTTAGTTTTTTACTTAAGAAAATATCACGCAGCTGTGCACCATCATGAAGATGGGTACGACTGTAGCAAGCACAAACGCCAAGTGCTTTGAAAACAGAGTTGTGCATCAACGGTGAACGTGAATGGGAGACGGGATCGCCGAAAATGCTAAAATGTTTCATTGCGGATCCACCAAATCATCCAATGTGCCCATTAATGCCCCTAATTTATTGGTTACTTCGAGATACTCTAGCTCATGTATCGAATCGGCAACGACACCTGCACCCGCTTGTAAGATAACGGTATCAGATTTGATCAATGCGGTGCGTATGGTTATGGCACTGTCCATGTTGCCATCAAATCCAAAATAACCGATAGTTCCGCTGTAGAAGCTCCGTTTGACACCTTCATATTCGGCAATCAGCTCCATTGCGCGGATTTTTGGAGCACCTGTCATGGTTCCGGCAGTGAAAACGGCGGCGAGGAGATCGAACATATCTTTATTGTCGGCAATCTCAGCATGAACGTCCGAGACGATATGCATGACATGGGAGTAACGCTCGACGTGCATCATCTCTTCAACACGAACTGTTCCAGTTTTGGCAACCCGTCCGACATCGTTACGACCCAAATCGATCAGCATTAGATGCTCTGCCAACTCTTTGGGATCTGAGAGGAGCTCCTCTTCGAGCTCCAAATCGCGTGCTTTTGTGCCACCCCGTTTTCGGGTTCCGGCGATAGGACGCAGAAGAATATCACCATCACTGAGGCGCACCATCACCTCAGGAGAGCTTCCGACAATACTAAACTCCTCATACTCCATCAAATACATGTACGGGGAAGGGTTTTTAAGACGTAAGATACGGTAAAAGCTGAACGGATCGACCTGTGCGTGACGGATATAGCGGTTGGTCATCAAAATCTGGAAAACATCACCGCTTTTGATCATCTCTTTGGATTTATCAACCATCTTAAAGAATTGATCTTTGGTGAATATAAACTCTCCGCCGTTATCGTGGTCAATCGGTTTGAGCGGTGTATAGCTGTAGGGAGATTTGAGGGTGGACTCTATCTGTTCAAACTGTGAAATCATCTCATCAATACAACTGAGCATTGTGATGGTTGCATTTTTATGTGAAACGACGAGGGTAAGCTTTGGGAGTATCAGATCCATATCGGGGATATGGGTTTGATCGAGTAGAGCAGACATTGACTCTTCGAGGGTCGGCTCAAATACCTGAACCATATCGTATCCGATGTAACCGATAAATCCATCGATGTAACCGATGCCGAGTTGGCGGGCTTGCTCACGATAAGAGAGCTGATCGAGCGCTGAATAGTACGCTTTTAAAAAGGCAAATGGAGACTTTTCGATGATACGCTCTTCACCGTTGATATTGGTATAGGTTGTTTTCTTGTCGGCATAACAAAGGCGTTCTCGTGCGCCGATAATGATGATTGTATAGTTGCCATTGCTGTTGCCGGCACTTTCCAATAAAAAACTGACTTCAGAGGGGAAAAGAGCTTTTGCCTTTTCATAGACGGCGATTGGGGCAAATTGATCGAGAGAAAAATGGCGCGAAGTGATCACATTACCCCTTTGTGATGTATGCACCAGCTTCAATGTTACGTTTGACGGTACCGAGAACATCACGTGCCGCTTTTTCTCCTTGAAACGGTCCAATTATCACTTTGGTCATTGAACCGTTGGGTGAGGTTGTGTATTTGAGACCGCTGGCATTGAGACGCTCGAAGAGTTTTTTATCCGGCTCTTTAGAGAATGAACCGACTTGAATATAGTATGTTCCAGTTGTATCGGCAGCTTTTTCAACTGGTTTAGGGGTAGCAGTTTTTTCTTTAACCAAAGTAGCCTCCGCTTTTGCCGGAGTTGTAATCGTGCGTGATACAGGAGCAGCTGTTTTTACCGGTTCTGCAACAGGTTTCGGTGCTGCTGCAACGGTCGGCTTTACCTCGGTTGGTTTGGCTGTTTTGATAGTTGGTGTGCCGACAACGTTTTGTGATGGTTTTGGAGTCGTATGCGGTTTTGTCGGAGCGGTTTGAACCACTGATTTTGATTGAGGCGTAGGATGCGATTGTGGTTGTGCTTTTGGCATATTGACCGCAGGAGCAGTCTGTACGACCGGTTTTGGCTGTGTTGCAGGGATGCTTTGCTGCACTGGAGCTGATGCTACAGGTACCGTTGTCTCTACAACCGGAGTATTTTGGAATGACTCTTGTTTGATTTTTTGAGCGATTTCACCGAGATCTTGGGTGGCACTTTCATTGGCTCCCTCTTGGATCACCTCTACTGGCTCAAACAACGGATCATCAATCACTTCGGTCGGTGCAGAGGATTCATGAACGGCTACGGCTTCAGGTGAGGGTTCGTTGCTTTCGCTTTTAAGCGAGTTCATAATCACCAAAACAATGATTAATATGATGGTAAGTGCCGCTATCGCTAACAAAAATTTTTTGGTATTGGAACCTGATCTGCTTTTGTTAAGGATGATGTCGTTTAGTTCATTTTTTTCTTCCATTTTTCTCTCCTGAAAGATTTACATATGTTTCGACCATGAAGCTCCGCGCTCTTTGGCGTAGACTTCATAGGGAAGATTAAGGATATTGTATTCCAATGGTAAATCGAGCGTTGGAAACATACGCCACTGTTTTGGTTGTTTTGCAGCTAATTTCATTGAGATTATTTTACCCAGCTGATTGGCTTCTTGTAAAGTGGTATGTCCTTTATGGATATAGACATGTAAATGTCCCGGTGTTTTGGTTTCAAATGCGGTGAAGTTGATAAAACC
>JACXUF010000213.1 GCA_014764105.1 Sulfuricurvum sp.
CGTGCAATGCTATTAATGGGATCAATATGGCGCAGGGGGTATGTGATCTTGAAGTTCCTAGAGTGGTGATCGAGGGGGCATACGCGGCGATGAATGAGGGGGTTAATATTTATACCCAGACGGAGGGGTTGCCCCGATTGCGTTCTGCGATAGCCTCTAAGATGAAACGATTTTATGATGTTGAAATTCAACCTGAGCAGGTATTGGTCAGTGATGGTGCAACGGGGGCATTTTATACGGCGTGTATGGCACTGCTTAATCCCCTTGATGAGGTGATATTGTTCGAACCCTATTACGGCTATCATCGCTCCACCCTCACCTCGCTGGGTGCCATCCCGACGTTTGTCCGTCTCGAAGCGCCGGAGTGGAAACTCGATTTAGGGGCACTCGAAGCGGTTGTGACATCCAAAACGCATGCTATTGTGATGTGTAATCCCGCCAATCCGAGCGGTAAAGTCTATACCCAAGACGAGCTCGAAGCGATCGGGCGTTTTGCCGAAAAACACGATTTGATCCTCTTTGCTGATGAGATGTACGAGCATTTTTTGTACGGTGATTCGGTTCATATCACGGCACTTAGCATTCCGAGTTTACGTGATCGATGTGTTGTGTTGAGTGGATTTTCCAAAGTGTTCAGTATCACCGGATGGCGGTTGGGATACGCTATTGCCCCTGTGAGCGTTATCGAAGCGATGGCACAGATCAACGATCTTATCTACGTTTGCGCCCCTGCACCGTTACAGATCGGCGCGGCGGTTGGGTTGGAAGAGCTTAGGGGTGAGTATTACACCGAGCTTGCCCGTATCCATGAGTACAAGCGCGATCTTTTTTGTGATGCATTGCGTGATGCGGGATTGAACCCAAGTGTCCCTGCAGGTGCCTATTACGTAATGACCGAAGTCTCCAGTGTGAGCGGCAAAGATGATTTTGACAAAGCGATGGCAATACTCGAAAAAACGGGAGTTGCATCGGTTCCAGGACGGGCATTTTATCATGACGATGCAGGGCGAAATCTGGTTCGCTTTTGCTACTCTAAACCGCTCGATGTACTTGAAGAGGCGGCAAAGAGAATTCGTAAACTTCGTTAAAATTTGCCCTTACGCACTTGATGAAATCAAGGGCAAAAGGGGCAGTTTTCTGCCATATCCGAAAGATATGGCAAGCTTTATGGGGTTGTAGGGAGATTTGTCACTG
>JACXUF010000214.1 GCA_014764105.1 Sulfuricurvum sp.
ACAGAGAGGATTTTTTGCTAAACAAACGGTCGCGCCCACATCCATCATTGCTTGATTGTATTCAAATGGATATTGGGTATCAAACAGCGCATAAGCATATTCCCATAATTTTTTTTCATCGTTTTATGAGGGCGTAGTAGCGGTGTAAAATCCGTTTGACGTTGGCATCGAGGATGGGGAGTGGCTCGCGGTAGGCAAAGGCGGCAATCGCATGAGCACTAGAGCGTCCGATACCGCTGAGCTGCATTATATCATGGACATTGGTCGGTAACACTCCTTTGCATTGACGCGCCGCATTATGAAGATTGCGCGCGCGGGTATAGTATCCTAACCATTCCCATTTTTTGAGAACATCATTCAGTTCGGAGGTTGCAACATCCATGAGTGTTGGGAAACGCTCTAAAAAGTGGAAATAGAACCTTTCTAGTACCATTTTGACCTGTGTTTGTTGAAGCATGATTTCACTGAGATAAATAGGGCAGGGATCGCTAGTAGTGCGCCACGGTAGCTCGTGACGACCATATCTTTCATACCACCGAAGGAGGGAGGATTAGGATGTCATTATCCGATGGTTGGTGGATTAAAATACCAAAACGCTCCGAGAACGATGATACCGAAAAAGGCAATTTTGAAAACCCATTTTATGAGCTTGAGATAGAGAAGAAAGAGGATGATACCTACGAGTCCGAGTGAACTCAATCCATACCCGCTCATCAAAAAATCGATCATAGTGATCCTCCGAATCAAATGGGCGATTATACTATAATGCCATTATAAAAACAGTGAATCCTATTTTATTGGTACAATCGAGATCAAATCCTCTCCAAGTGGTTCGGTGAGAAGGGGGCGATTTTTGAGATTGATGGGACTAAACCGTTACGTTTTGCTCCGCAACTTCTCATTAAATTTTAACTCTTCGATCAATCCGATCGTATTTTGCAATGTATTGACATATTCCATTGCCTGTTTATAATCGAGTAATGAGGTAAAAACGGTCGGTTCAAATAAATCTTTTCCTGTAGCGATGCCGACATGGATATGGTTGTGGACTAACGAGATAAACAGGGGATGAGAAATGCGTCGTTGAAAATCCAAAATCCGTTTCATCATGGAGTGGGAGAGTATATAACGTGCGGGTCTGGTAAACTTTAAGAACCAAAAAGGTATCTTAAAGCATGAAGAGAAGGGCATT
>JACXUF010000067.1 GCA_014764105.1 Sulfuricurvum sp.
GCGGTTGCTTCAAGTTTGGCACTCAGTGAGGAAAATGTCTGTTTAGTCTCGTTGAGCTGTTTGGAGGTTTTTTGAATTTTCTCATCGATTTTGGCACTATGTCCCGATGTTGCCAGTAGTGCTATGAGGAGTAGGGAAAAGGGGGTTCTCATCTATTCCTCTTCACTGTTTCCGATAACGATCGTTATGGTGAGGACGATCGATACCCCTAGTGCGATCAACAGTGAGCGTACACCGTCATTGACAAAATGGAACAGATCGATGCTAATCCCGACAGTTCGGAGTAATAGATCCATCCATCCGTATTGTTCAAAGACAAAAAACGCAATACAGAGCAATATGGTCGCAATGATCGCATCAACGATCGCTAGACGGAACAATACCGCCGATCGGAGCCATACAGGGGCGCCGAAAAGTGCCATGATCGACATTCGATCACTGTGTTGGAATTGCCACAACCGCATCTCTTTGAGGATCAAGAGCGAGGTAACCGCAGCGATGGCGATGGAGAATACCTGCACGACGTCTTTAAACAAAAGCATCAGTTTATAGACGGTATCGTGGGTTTGTGCATACCCTTCGACTCGCTCGATGGCTGGGTGTTTTTGGAGCTGTTTTTGGAGTTTCTCGATCTCATACGGTGTCGGGAAACGGCTAAGATAGATGCGGTAAAACTTTGGCAACGTGAGTTTGAGGAGATCGAGATTTTTTTTGCTTATCTCCCCCTCAAGGCGTTTGAGAACTTGATCGGTTGAGATCGCGTCACTCCGCTCGATGATCGGGTCCATTGCTTTGAACTCAGCAGGAGTCAGGGATTTGTTCGATACGACGATAATCGAGTAGTCGTTTTTGAGCCGCCCTTCATATGCTACAATGGTGCGGTCGACCGCAACGTAGATTTGGACCGAGAAGAGTACGGTAAATAGTGCAATGATGAGTGAGATATGGTTTTTAAGCGATTTCATAGATATTTCCCATCTCGATATGGTAGTGTTTGTACGCAACGGTAATGGTGGATGGGATATTGTGTGTCACCACGACAACGGTCGTTTTGAGCTTTGTATTTGCCCCTTCCAGCAGATTCCAAATCACTTGGGAGGAGTACTCATCTAAATTCCCCGTCGGCTCATCCGCCAAAATCAAAATCGGGTTATGGGCGAGGGCGCGTGCCACCGCTACTCGTTGTTGTTCCCCGCCGGAGAGTTCGGGAGGATATTTCCCAGCCTGATGGATCAGTTTGACGTGACTGAGGAGCCTTTGTACTTGAGCACCGCTCACTTCTTTGGTGTATCCGGAGATGATGAGTGGGAGCATAACGTTTTTCTCGATCGTCCACTCTTTGATCAGTTTGTAGTCTTGAAATACGATACCAATGTGGCGGCGGAGAAAGTTGAGTTTGGAGGTAGAGATACGGTTTATTTTCACCCCTCCCACCATGAGCTGTCCTGCGCGCGGTTCGATGGCACCGTAGAACGATTTGATGAGTGTCGATTTACCGCTTCCGCTGGCACCGGTGATAAAGACGAAGCTCCCAGCATCGATCGAGAAGGTTGCTTTGGAGATGATGGTTTCAAACTCTTTGTACGATAAAGAGAGGTTTTCGGCAATGATAACTTTATCCATGGAGTAACTCATCTAATAAGATATGGGCTTTGATGTTCGATTTGGAGCGAACGGGCAAAGAGGGATAGTAGCGCGCGGCACCGTTTTTGATAAGTACATAGGTACTTTCGGGGCGATCGAAACTCCCCATCGCTAGACGGATCATCCTACCCTCTTTGCCGATAGTGAATTTACGCTCTATGTGGAGAAATCCCCATTCGCGCTTGTAGGTATCTTTGGAGAGGTTATCGACACTTTGAGAACTAATTGGTGAAGATGAAAAAGAAAAATCTCCGATCTCTTCGGCCTCTGGAGATTCCGTTTCACAGGTAAACGTAACATCATAGATGTTTTTATCCATCTTTTTCCAGCGGTCTTCGTATTTACTTGTGACGGCGATATCTTGATTTTTGCGAACATAGAAACAGCTTTTGGATGGAGAGCTGAATGTCTCCAAGGCAAAGCGGTAATACTCTTCACTGTCGGTACGCAGTTCTAGCCGTCCCCCGATACACAATACCCGATCGGACTCTTTGAGAAATGCTTTGGAGATGACACGACGGTGGGGCTTTTTGTCCCACGGAACCGGAAAATGGACGTAGATACGGCTGATGATATTGGAGGGTACAAACTCCAAAAAGAGCCGTGCATCGTAATCGAGCACCATGATGTTGGTGAGGTTTTGGATGACGATCTGTTTGAGTGCCTGCTCGATCGAGGGCTTATGGATCTCCAACCCGATAAACAGGATATTGGGATTTGTCGATGCTTGGTGGAGGAGATGACGTGCCGAACCGAATCCCACTTCGATCCGCACTTCACGCTCGCGCGGGAAGTTGTCGGCGAAATAGGAGATCGATTTAAGGGCATCATAGGTTTTAAGATGGGTATTCTCTGGAGCGTTATCGACGTTGGAATCCAATATATTCAAACCGGCACACTCGGCATACGCCAAAAGAGAGTGTTTAATTAGATAATTAGGGGTAGGGCGGGTGATTTTGTCGCTTTTGAGAAGTGTTTTATTTTCGCCGTGTTTGTAGACGAGGAAAAACTCTTTTCCTTTGTATCTGGTGGCGATGAGTGATCCTTTGTTTTGATCGTGGTAGTCGGCTTGAAAGAGAAACTCGACATCGCCACATTGCGCCGGATAAGTGATGGTTTTGAACGATTCGATATGCAAATGAGGCATCTGCTATTTAGCCTCGTAATTGAGTTCGATCGCTTGGGTCGGGAGGGAGCGGATACCGTTTTTGTCGACACTCATGATTTCATAGAGATAGCCTGTATCGGGTTTAATATCGGTGTCACGGAAAGAGGTTCCTGTGATGTTGTTGATATCGACGCTCTCACGGCTGATCCAGCTTTTTTTGGTGGTTTTGATAACGGTGTACGAAACGACTCTTGGGTCGTTGTTTTTCCATTGGAGCTCCACTCCTTTATTGACGATTTTCCCCTCATACGCGATCGGGGTTTGTGGTTTGGAGAGGGTAGAGCCTTGTGTTGCAACTGGAGAGAGAGAACTCTCTAGACCGTCTTTATCGACAGCGGTAATTTTGTAAAAATAGAATTTGCTATCTTCGGTGATTATATCGGTGAAATTTGTCGTTTCGAGTTTGGCATGATACTCGAACGAGCCGTTCGGGTTGGCGGAACGGTAGATGTTGTAATGGCTCAGATCGCTAATCTCACTCGGTCCCCATGTGAGGGTGATGGCGCGGGGGAGATTGTTCGTTGCGACTATGTTTTTGATCTCTGGCGGGAGTGGTTTGGTCACCACCTTGATCGTTTCACTCGGTTCGGTCGAGAGTTTCTCAAACGTGGTTGCGCGGATGCGGTAGAAATAGACTTGTCCGTCTTTGAGGTTGCGATCGATGAACTCGGCGTTCAAACGTCCGGCGATGGTGGCAATTTCAGACCACTTTTGATCGGTGGCGTTTTGGCGTTCGATGATGTAGCCGTTGATTTTTCCGTTTGGATGGGGACGCCAGAGGAGTTTTGCACTGCGTGGCATGTTTCCGACCGATTGGAAAAAGCTCACAGGGGAAATCATCGGCTGGGTTGCGACGAGCATCGTTTCACTGGCTACCGATTCATTCCCCTCTTTGGTGATGGTGGCAAAACGGTATTGATATTCAGAGTTCGGTTTGAGGTCGTGATCGACGTAATGGGTCGCAAAACGGTTATCGATCGTGGCGACCCGCTCGAGTTTTTTATCTTCGCCCCCTAGTGTATTACGATAGACATAGTATCCAACCACACGAGGATCGCTCACCGGTTTCCACTCAAACGCGATCGAAGTGATGTCGGCGATAAAGCCGTTCATTATAGGTGTTGGTAGGGTTGAGTCAATCGTGACGGTTTTTTGGGGCGCAGGTTGAGGCGCGCACCCGCTAAAGAGACTCAGAGCTAAAGAGATGCTCAAGGCGTATCGGATCGATGAGTGCATACAGTTCCTTTGAATCAAAATGTTTCTGTAAATAATTTTCCATTGCCGAGTCCAAAGAGGCGGTGAAACGTACCGTTGTTTGGGTGGTCGGATGGGTAAAATAGAGGTTATAAGCGTGAAGCATTATCCGTTCCATTTTGCCGCTTTTTGGGGTGGTTCCGTAGAGGTGATCCCCCATGATATGGCGGCTGATAGACTCCAAGTGGACACGGATTTGGTGGGTTCGTCCGGTGTAGAGTTTGCACACGATTACTTCTTCGGTCTCATCATGACTTAAAAGGAGTTTGCGAAATTCGGTTTTGGCACTTTTCCCCTCCTCGTTGATCGCCATTTTGAGGCGATTGTGACTGCTCCGTCCGATCGGACGGTCGATGAGAGTGACACTCTCTTTGAGTGGCGGGGTGATGATTGCTAGATAATAGCGTCCCATCGTTTTGTCCTGTAGCTGGAGTGAGAGGGCTTCGTGGGCAATGTTGTTTTTAGCGATCACCATCGCCCCACTCGTCCCTCGATCTAGGCGGTGGACGATCCCGTGGCGCTCTTCGCCACTAAGGGTTGAGAGGGAGATCCCCTTGTGTTTGAGCCAGTCTACGAGGGTGGGCTCTTTGACGCTCGGTGCGGGGTGGACGGTGAGGGAGCTGGGTTTGTTAATGACGAGGATGTCCTCATCTTCAAACAAAATCTCGACATCGAAATCGATCTCTTGGGGTGGGGTCGATTTGGCTTGGGGAAAAACGACGTGAACACTCTGAGAAGGTTTGAGTTTTAATCCCGCTTTTGCGGTCGGTTTCCCATCGACATGGACGCACTCCTGTTTTATGAGCTGAGCAATCTGGTTACGCGTCTGGGCTAGTTCTTTGGAGAGAAACTGATCCAGCCGGATCACATCTTCGGCGATAAAATGTGCTTCTTTTTGGGACAAAACCGTGTTCCTTTAAAGGGTAAATATGTATATGCAGGACGTTGTTCGTGATTTGGTTTATGCTACAATTAGCAAAAAATAAGGACCGTAGTGCTTAATATTGATCGCAGAATTTTAGCACACTTTGATTTTATCACAGTTATCTTACTGATTCCGCTCATTTTTACTTCAGGTTGGCTCATTTACGAAATTCATCCGGTGTTGGGACAAAAGCATCTTGTTTATGTCATGGTAGGTATTGGAGTGTTTGTTTTTCTCTTTTTACTCCCAATTCGTCGCCTCTTTTGGACGATTCCGATCATGTACTGGCTGGGGATTGTGCTGCTGCTTGCCGTCGAGTTTGTGGGACATGTTCGGCTTGGGGCGAAGCGGTGGATCGAGATCCCCTTTGTCCATTTTACGATCCAGCCCTCCGAGCTGATTAAACCAGCGTTTGTTTTGATGCTGGCGTATCTGATCAGCCGCAATCCTCCTCCAGTAGGGGGGTATGGGCTCAAAGATTTCGCCAAACTCTCCGCCTATATCCTTTTGCCGTTTTTCCTCATTGCCAAAGAGCCCGATTTAGGGACGGCGACGGTATTGGCGTTACTTGGGTTCGGCGTCCTCTTTATCGTCGGGGTCAAGTGGAAAATCTGGGTCGGTTTGGGGATCGCATTTGTCGTGTCGCTCCCGCTCATTTACACCCAGTTGCACGATTACCAAAAACAGCGTTTGCACGATTTTGTCGGGGAAAAACCGAGTTATCAGGTGGAACAATCGATCATCGCCGTCGGTTCTGGGGGCTTTTTTGGAAAAGAAAAAGACGATGCGACGCAGGCACAGATGAAATTTCTCCCTATTGCGTCGAGTGACTTTATTTTCGCCTATGTAGTGGAACGGTTCGGGTTTTTTGGAGCGTTTTTGTTGGTGTTGCTCTATGGAGCTTTGATCACCCATCTCCTCATTATTGCGGGGTGGGCAGAGGATTATTATATCAAAGTGATGGCGGGGGGATTGTCGCTCTTTTTCTTCATCTATATGAGTATTAATATTGCGATGACGATCGGATTCGCCCCTGTGGTCGGGGTTCCTCTGCCGATGTTTAGCTACGGGGGGAGCAGTTTTGTGAACTTTATGGTTATGTTCGCGATTTTGCAAAACCTACTGGCGTACCGATTTCGTTATCTTTATACCGATACGGGTAAAAAAAGCTTTCTCTAATAATTGAGTGTTTATAATTGCGCTCCACAAAAATGGGTCAATAGTTCAGTGGTTAGAGCCCCCCGCTCATAACGGGGTTGTCGCAGGTTCAAATCCTGCTTGACCCACCATCTGCTTCAAATAAATTTCAATTTTTTTTAATCTTTTCTAATCTCACATGAAATATAACACTCGCTATTACGTATGTATAATGAAAGAATGGGGATTCTGCTTAAAATCTTATGTTACGCACTTTACGTTCATAGCCCGTAAAGCATCAGGGACAAATCTCCATACAACCCCCTAAAGCTTGCCATATCTTTCGGATATGGCACGTAGTCAAAGAGTCTTTGGGCTTCACATCCATCATCGGCGCACCCCTCTACCAACGATGATGCGAGTGTCGATAGTTCTC
>JACXUF010000215.1 GCA_014764105.1 Sulfuricurvum sp.
GGTTTGTGCTTTGTCTGCTCATCCCAAATGGGAGCTAGCTCACCTCTAAATGTACCACGGTATCTTTAGAGGTGTCCTAACCAGACCCAAATTCAATTCTCCTTCTTCAATCCTTAAGTTTGGCTCCATTGTCCTTGCGTATGCGTTCAATGGAGCATTTTCTACCATTTATGTTGTGTTTCTAATTCATTTATCTTATTGTAATCATTGTGTAATGTAACATTTGTGTAATCATTGTTATCTACAATGACGCTATCAAAAAACAGGAGTGATTCGAATGAAAAAAGTTACATTATCTGCCCTTGCTGCGGTGATGATTGGCGGTGTAGCGTCAGCTGATACACTAACCCTTTACACTGATCCAAAAAGTGGACAAGTCTATACGACTGCAGGTGAAGGGCGTGTTGAGATGGGTGATTTCATCAGCGCAAAAGAGGTTGATCTATCTCAACGCGAAAGTGAATCAGCCTTTGCTGAGTACAAAGAAAAAATGAAAAAATACGTTAGCGTAAAATCCAAAGCGAAAACGTTGGAATTCAGCGGTACGCACTATTTTGGTATCACGTCTGTTAGTCCTGAACGGACTGGTAGTACCAGTGTAGCAGATTCACGCGGATTTGAACTTCGCCGTAACTATGTGCAAGTAAAAGGGTACTTTAACAATAAAGATTATTTTCGTGTAACAATGGATACAACCAAAGGGCTTGCATCATCTACAGGTTATGCTAATATGTATGCTAAATACGCATATCTCTATTTGAATGAAGTTCTCCCATATACCGGCGTAGAGTTTGGTATCGCTCACCGCCCATGGATCGATTATGAGGAGCACAACGGTTGGCATTATCGTTCAATCAACAAAGTTGCCCTTGAGCAAAAAAAAGCTGCAACCGAACATGGACCAGATTTGATTAACTCGGCTGACCTCGGGGCCAATTTCAAAACCAAAACCGAAAATTTCAGCTCTGAAATCGGTATCTTCAACGGTGAGGGATACCATGCCGATAAAGCGGCTGCTAACCAAGAGAATAGCGGCGATCTTTCGCTCGAATGGCGTTTAACAGCTCACTTGATCGGAAGCGGCACAAAAGTGGGCAAAGCAGATCGTACCAAAGAGACCTATGCTCATATTTCTACCTACGGTATGATCTCTAAAAACCATAAAGATGATTGGACTGTATTGGCACGTTACGATGTAAGTGACATCGATAAAGTTAAAAATGGTACAGGTGCAAAATCAAAAGATCAAGATATGAAGCAAACATTGCTCGGTGTAGCGTATAAATACAACAAAAATGTTTCATTCATCGCATCTGGTAAACACATTACAGATACAACAGAAACTAAAGATCCGGCTACTATTGATAAAGCCAAAGAAAAAGACGTTTATATGTTTACTACCGAAGTTAAATGGTAATCTAACTTTTATCCCTTTTTCTTCTCTCTATCATCCCCGCCTATGTGCGGGTATGATGAAACCCCAATTTTCCGCTACAATATTGCTACACCATTTTGACAAAGAAACTGCTTATGATTACGGTTAATCTTATTCTCACGATTGTGGGACTTTTGTTTTTGTTGATTGCTTTGGTAGCGTTGTAAAACATTGCGCAGTGCCAACCCTACATTTAGTGAGGAGATTGAGAAGGCGCTAGCGATAGGGTTGGCGGCGAGGGACTAGATCAAATGGGGTCCATTCTCCACAATCTAGAAGATCTACCTTTATGGCACCTTGATCTCTATTTTGGCATTTTTGCGAAACGCTTCGGTTGTTTTGCTCATGTGGGCTTTGAATTTTTCAAGTTTTAAAAACTGTACGATCTCTTTTTTAGCCGCTTCGAACGGGACGGTTTTATCACCGCTTTTCATTTTATCTTTGTTATCGTTGTAAAATTTTTCCGCTTCGGCATCATTGACCGATATTTTCCCCATTTGTTGTTTCATCCACATGTCAACGGCGAGGTCATTTTTGAGGGCGGCATAGTGGGCTTTGAATGCGGCGGTGTTTTGGATGCCGCTTTTGATCACTTCGGTTTTGATTAGCTCTTGGTTGACGAGTTGTTCAACTACTTGGCGTTTGAGTTTGGGATCGAGTTTATCGTATTTGACACCGCCCATCGCTTTGGAGGTGAAGGCGTTGGCATCGTTGGTGGTGATCGCTTTGCCGTTGACGGTGGCGAGGGTGGTGGGTGCGGCAAATACAATCGTCGAGGATAGGACGATTGTGGCGAGAGATAAAGAGAGTTTCATAGAGCTCCTTTGGGAAAAGTGTTTGAATGATTATAGTGTGTGTTTGATACGAAAATGGTAATGATAGG
>JACXUF010000068.1 GCA_014764105.1 Sulfuricurvum sp.
GCGTAAGGTCAGCTATTAAAACTGGATCATTCCATCAACGGGTGAACTTGCTGTCGCATACGGACGTTTAGCAATCCGTCCTGCCAAATAACTCAAACGTCCTGCAATTACCGCATTTTTCATCGCTTCTGCCATCAATATCGGATCGTGTGCCTGTGCAATCGCTGTGTTCGTTAATACACCATCCGCTCCGAGTTCCATCGCTAACGCTGCGTCACTGGCGCATCCAATCCCCGCATCGACGATAATCGGCACTTTTACCGCCTCACGTACAAACACGATGTTATATTTGTTTTGAACCCCGAGACCTGAACCGATCGGCGCAGCAAGCGGCATGATCGCGTTGGCTCCCGCATCCTCAAGACGGCGTGCCATGATGGGATCATCTGAGGTGTATGCCATGATCGTAAAGCCATCACGCGCTAACACTTCACACGCTTTGATCGTCTCCAATACATCGGGATAGAGAGTTTTTTGGGTGTCGCCAATCACTTCGAGTTTGATAAGATCGATCCCAGTTGCTTCACGAGTGAGGCGAAAGAGGGTGATCGCCTCTTCGGCAGTGGTGCATCCTGCTGAGTTGGGAAGAAACTTTACGTTGGTATCTGCAAAGGTATCACGAAGATTCGGCTCGTTCGGGTTGGTGATATTGAGACGGCGCACCGCTACGGTGATAAGCTCAGATCCTGATGCAAGGGTCGCTGCTTTGGTCGTTTCGAAGGAATCGTATTTGCCGCTTCCCACGATGAGGCGGCTACCGAGGGTATATTTTCCGATTTGCAAGGTATGCATAACTATTTCTCCCTTTTGGATTAATCGTTTAAAATTTTTATGACGCTGAGAGGCAAAATTTCATGCTCAATTTCGCGAATTTTAGCAGTAAAATCTTCTAAAGTATCCTTGAAATTTTTAGTAAAACTTTTTTGCAAGATTATCTCACCGCCGTCGAGTTCGTCGGTGACCCAGTGGACGCTCGCGCCGCAGACACTCTCATCGCTCTCAAAACTCCGCTCAATCGCATGAGCACCTTTGAATGCAGGGAGTAGTGAGGGATGGAGATTGATGGAACGTACTTGTGATGTAAAAACAGGGGTGAGAATCCGCATAAATCCGCAAAGGACGACAAGATCGGGGTTGTATTGGTTGATCAGCTCCACCAGCGCGGCATCGTAGGCTTCACGGCTCTGAAAATCACGATGATCTAAGATTTCTACAGGGATATGGGCGCTGCGCGCCTTGGCGATTCCACCCGCTTTTGGATTGTTGGTGATGGCGCATACAATCGCACCATACTTGAGATGGATTTTTTCAATGAGATTGGCGAGGTTGGTCCCCTCGCCGCTAAAGAGGGTGACGATTTTTTTCATAGAGTGCACATTCTTTCTATTAGATCAAATGGGGTGAGTGCATAGTTGTTTTTATCAAAGCTGCGTGCGGCGAGTGTGTGGGCAAGAGAGCCTTGTATCGCGGCAGCGAGTGGCGTGTAACCTTGGGCAAGAAGTGCTCCAATTAATCCTGTCAAAACATCTCCACTCCCCCCCTTGGCTAATGCGACGGTTCCGTGGGGATTGATATAAAACTCCTCATGTGCGCCGATAATGACGTTAGCACCTTTGAGAAGCAATACGGCATTGGGGTACGCGGTGCAAAATTGCTCGACATAGCTAAAACGGTTGTTTTGGAGAGTTGGCACATCGATATCGGCTATACCTGTAATCCTTAAAATCTGGGTGAACTCTTTGGGATGGGGGGTGAGGACGATATTTCCACGTGAAAGCAGTTTTGGAAACATCGGATGGATGAAGATATCGGCATCCAACACCAGAGGGAGGGTATTGTCTAGTAAACGACTGAGTTCATCATCACAAAACTCAGCCCCTAATCCCATTCCTAGCGCGATTGCGGTGGTAGTTGATGGGAGTGAATGGCTTTGCATTAACTCATAAGGGAGGATGACGTTTTCATTGCTGATCAGACTCACAAGACCCGATCCAAAACGGAGCGCAGCGGAACCGGCGATAACTGAGGCACCGACTTTTTCTCCGCACACAACGGCGAGATGGCCAAAAGAGCCTTTGTGTGCCGAAAGAGTTGAACGGCGGGGGAGGAGAAGATCTGTGGTTTCGAGAAGTTTCCACGATGAGGGTATTTCGTATCGACCTCTTGATACCCCCAAATCAGCTACAATGATCTCCCCGACCACCTCTTTAGCTGCATCACTAAAGAGCCCCCTTTTGAGCGATCCCATGGTAATAGTTACATCAGCTCTGAAGGTGTGGGGATCAAGTGTTCCGTCGGGAAACAAGCCACTAGGGACATCGCAGGCGATTTTATACCCATTGCTCTGATTTAGCGCATCGATCAGCAATGCAACGTTTGAGGGGATGTTACGACTTAAGCCGCTCCCAAAAATGGCGTCTACAATGACGTCGTAGCAACAGTTGGGATCATACTCAAAGGATATGTGGTAATCACCCTCAAGCTGACGGCCGAGAACCCGACCGTCGTTTCCGTTATTCCCTTTGCCACAAACGATCAAAACAGAGCTGTTTTTGGGGAAATGTTTTTGTATCCATCCGGCCATACCTGCAGCTGCATGTTCCATCATAATCGTTTCGCTTATCCCGTAAAGCTCTACGGCACGACGATCAAGGGTGTTGACTTCATAGTAAAGGTTTTGCATGGATAAAGCCCATTTTAGCTATAATCTAGTTTATGAACAACGATTATATCGCAATAGCCTGCAACACACTTGAAATTGAAGCCAAGGCTCTCATGGATGCCAAAAAGCGTTTGGGGGGGGAGATCACACGTGCCGTTGAGATGATTCTCTCTTGTCGAGGAAAGTTGATCATTACCGGAGTAGGCAAATCGGGGCTTATTGGAGCCAAGATTGCCGCGACATTCGCCTCGACGGGGACGCCGAGTTTTTTTCTCCACCCCACCGAAGCACTTCATGGTGACTTGGGGATGATCGGGGCTGAGGATTCGGTTCTCGCGATCAGCTACAGTGGAGAATCTCCTGAGCTGAATTCGATTTTGCCCCACATCAAGCGGTTTGATATCCCTTTGATCGGGATGACTCGAAATGCTGAGTCAACATTGGGGCGCTACAGCGATGAGGTGATCAATATCAACGTAGCCCAAGAGGCGTGTCCTCTCGATATTGCTCCGACTAGTTCGACAACGCTCACCCTTGCGATGGGAGATGCGTTGGCGGTGTGTCTCATGAAGGCTCGGAATTTTCAAAAAGAGGATTTTGCCTCGTTTCACCCTGGAGGCGCTTTGGGCAAACGGCTCTTTGTCAAAGTCTCCGATTTGATGCGTAAAACCGATCTGCCGATCGTGGATGAAAATACTCCCCTCAAAGAGGCAATTTTAAAACTTAGCGAAGGGCGTTTGGGGACAGTGATGCTCACCGATTCGCAACGGAGACTCTCGGGGCTGCTTAGCGATGGTGATATTCGTCGTGCACTTATGAGTGAGTCGTTTTCGCTCGATGCTCCATCCTCTAAGTACGCGACAAAAAATCCTCTCATAATTGATGATCCGATGATGTTGGCGAGTGAGGCGTTAGTATTGATCGAGTCAAAAAAAATACAGTTGCTGGTGGTGACCGATAAAGATCGTCGCATCCAAGGTGCATTGCACCTTCATACTCTTGTGGAAGCGGGTATATCATGATGCGTCTCAACAAATTTATTGCCCACTATTCGACCTATTCACGCCGTGAGGCCGACAAAGCGATCCAAGATGGATATGTTCGTATCAACGGAGAGATCGAAACCAATCCGGCGACTCAGGTGGATGAAAAATACGATTCGGTGATGATCAGTGGAAACAAGATTACCCCGACCGATCGGTTTACGGTGATCGTTTACAACAAACCGCGTGGCGAATTGGTAACCAAAAAAGATCCACAGGGGCGGCGTACCATCTATGATTCACTTGCTAAACAGTACCGTCACTATATTCCGATCGGACGACTGGATTTTGCATCGGAAGGATTATTGCTTTTGACAGATGCATCTCGGGTAGCGACGGCGCTCATGACCTCCACAATGGAGCGGGTCTATAAGATTAAAATCAAAGGTCCCGTTACCGAAGCGATGAAGGTTGCCATGGTAGAGGGATTGGAACTTGAAGATGCGAGTGCTGGTGCCCACGAACACGCCGATGCGGGTCCAATGAGTTTCGCCCCATTTTATGCGTATCAAATTCAAAAGAATCAGGGCGATTTCTCGATCCTCAAAGTGGCGATCGCAGAGGGGCAGAACCGTGAGCTCCGCCGATTTTTTGCCCATTTCGGTGCCGAAGTGGTGGATCTCAAGCGGCTCAGTTTCGGCGGGATCGATTTGAATAATCTCCCGACCGGGAAGGTGCGCTTTTTGGAGCGGAGCGAATACGCATCCCTCAGAGCATTTTTAGATCTCCTCGAAAAAGCCCAAAAGCAAAAATCCCAGCCAAAGATTTCTGAAACTGGAAAAAAATCGGAACAAAAACACAAAAGTGCTTTAAAGTCTAAAAATAGGCCCAAACCCTCTAATGAGCCTTTTGGGACAAACAAATACAAACCTGAAAAGAATTTACAAAAGGGGAGGATCAAAAAATGAAAATAATGAAATTTCCAACGAGCCATATGACACAGCTTATGGACATTAGTGAGCAAGTGAAAGAGGCGGTGATTACATCCGGTGTCAAAGAGGGGATTTGTGTCGTTTTTACACCGCACACAACTGCCAGCGTCTTTTTGTTTGAAAATGCCGATCAAAATCTCCGTCGGGATTTGCTTTCCTCCCTTTCAGCCGTAATTCCAAGTGATAGAAAGTACTCTCATGTGGGGAGCAACGCTGCCGCACACCTCAAATCTTCACGCATGGGGGCATCGGTAACGATTCCGGTACATGAGGGGCGTCCGATGTTTGGAAAATGGCAGGGGGTTTTTTTCGGTGAATTCGACGGTCCTCGTCAAACGCGGGAAGTAGTTATCAAAGTTATCGCCGGCTAATCTCTCTTTATGGCTGATTATACCTATCTTTTACGTCCGAAGAGGTTTGACGACGTCGTAGGTCAGAGCCATCTGTGTTCTCCCGATTCTCCTCTCCGCTCTTTATGTGAGAGCGGCAATCTCACCCACTCGTTTTTTTACGGTCCTCCTGGTTGTGGCAAGACGACATTGGCGCGCATCATAGCCGACGTGATGAGTTTGCCCTTTTACGAGTTCAATGCCACTTCGCTCAAAATCGAGCAGCTTCGCAAAATTTTCGATCAATATGAGGGATCTCTCACTAAGCCACTGATCTTTATCGATGAGGTGCATCGTCTTGCGAAGAATCAGCAGGAGGTGTTACTCCCCGTTATGGAAAAGAACAGTGTGTTGGTGATCGGTGCATCGACCGAAAATCCCTATTTTAGCCTGACTGCGGCGATGCGTTCACGTTCATTGCTGTTTGAGCTTCACTCTATTGGTTTTGATGCGCTAGAGGATTTGTTGCTCCGTACATCGATAGATATGGATCCAGAAGCGCGGGAATATCTAATTTCCAGTTCTGGTGGTGATGCACGTGCTATGCTCAAGCTTCTTGAAGTCGCTTCTGCGCTAAACAAACCCATCACGCTGAAGCTCCTCAAATCACTCCGTCCTGCGACACAGTCTCTTGGAAGTTCCGAAGCGGGGGTCCATTATGATCTCGCATCGGCTCTCATTAAAAGTATCCGAGGTTCCGACCCCGACGCGGCGATCTATTATCTCGCTCGCTTGATTGAGGGGGGTGAACCGCCCGAATTTATCGCGCGGCGTTTGGTCGTTCTCTCCTCCGAAGATGTGGGCAATGCGAATCCTCAGGCATTGACACTGACCACCTCTGCCATGATGAGCGTCAAGCAAATCGGCTATCCCGAAGCACGTATTATTCTCGCCCAAGCGGTGATCTATCTCTGCGCATCACCGAAATCGAACACGGCGTATAATGCGATCAATGCTGCGCAAAGTGCTGTGAAAAACGGGGTGATCCTCGATATCCCCGAACATGTGCGTCAGCAACACAAAGGGTATCTCTATCCGCACGATTTTGGAGGTTGGGTAGAGCAAAAGTATCTCTCAAAACCACTCAAATTTGTCGAGTTTAAAAACAGTGGTTACGAAGCAAAGATGGGGGAATGGATCGCAAAAGTATGGGGAGAAAAGGGTAAAAGGGATCCGTTATCCTAACGACTTTCGTGCTATTGAAAGAAAACAATTATTAGCTTCCCTTACGCACTTGATGAAATCAAGGGCAAAAGGGGAGTTTTCTGCTATATCCGAAAGATATGACAAGCTTTAGGGTGTTGTAGGGAGATTTTTGTCCCTGATGCTTTGCTGGCTATGAACGTAAAGTGGGTAACATCAGTTTGGCAAGTCTCTCTTCCCAAACACCTTTTCCCCACAGAATCTATCGCCACTATTTGGTATTTATCCCCGATGAGAGCTGCAATGATGGTAGCCACTTTTTCTCTTAAAAAGTTCAGAAATAGAAATAGCACTCAGAGGATTAGTATCA
>JACXUF010000216.1 GCA_014764105.1 Sulfuricurvum sp.
ATTTTTTGATGGGTGTTGAGGGGACACTCAGTGTCGGAAATGAGCTCTCTAGAGCTAAAAAGGTCGATCAAGAGCTCATGAAGAGATATCTAAGTGATCTTAGAAAACTCTCTCAAGCAAAAGAATCGATTGATGCACTGTATCGAAAATCACTCTCAGAAGCGATAGAACGGAGTGATAAAAAAAGTTTTGAAGTATTGATCGATGCACCGCTTGATCCACTTCATCACCCCCGTATTCGCTCAGAAGTGATTGCGTTTTACCAAAAAAACTATCCAAATCATTCGATTAAAAGTATTGAAGCGCTGTGTGATGAGCAATCGCTCGAACAAAAGAGTATCCAAATCGCCATAGAGCAAGAACAAGCGTACGAAGAACATTTGCGGATTTTAAAGCAATCCGAAGTTTCGGGAGTGAAAAAAACCGCTCAAATCGGTTCACGCAATAGTGTTCTGCTCAGTGCCGCAGATGATGGAAGGGGAGGGTATGAGTTCGAAGCCGAAAATCTTAACCCCTATACGGTGACAATGAGCATCGATTTTGAATACTTGAACAATCTAAAAGCGTCATCGTCTCTTCCGCTGTTTATTGAGATCCCAGGTCGAAGCAAGAAAAAGGTGTTGGAGCTCTCCCGTATCTCATCACGATTGGGGATCAATTATCGCTCATCTTACAGCTGGGTTAGAGGGTCGGCGTTCGCAATACATCAAGACAGTTATCTTTACTCGATTCCATTTGCCAAAGGTGCAACGGTAAGTGTTTCTCAAGGATATCACGGAGAAACGTCACACAAGGGGCTTTCGGCGTATGCAATTGATTTTCCTGTGCCCGTTGGAACACCGATCTATGCCGCTAGAGAGGGGACTGTGGTTGGCGCTGAAGGGGGAAGTAGTTTTGGTGGAGCAAGTGTGGAATATCGAAAATATGCCAATTACGTGATTATTGAGCATAGCGATGGGACAATGGGTAACTATTACCATTTGAAACAAGGTGGTGTGGTAGTCGCTATTGGGCAAAAAGTGAAAAAAGGGGAACTTATCGGTTACTCTGGTAATACGGGGTATGGTACTGGACCACATCTCCATTTTAGTGTTAGTAAGGTCGATCCAGTTTCGATGAGAAGACCGATGAATTTGCCGATCAAGATGGTAACAATGGAAGGTATC
>JACXUF010000069.1 GCA_014764105.1 Sulfuricurvum sp.
ATCTCAAAGTAGATAAAGCATACCGATTCGACCCGAATGTCGCAGCTTACGAACTAGGATTGCCGGTTGATTTGATTTTAGAGTTTATTGGAGACTTCATCCAGCAATCGTACGAATTCAAAGAGGAACTTTTTGAAGCCACCCTCAAAGGGGATTTAAACAATGTCAAAATTCTCTCCCATAAGCTCAAGGGTGTAGCGGCGAACCTTCGTATCGAAGATGCATTTGAAACCCTTAGCATTATTAATACTTCTAACGACACCGTCGAAATTGAAGCAAATCTCAAATATTTCTACACTATCATCGCAAAACTTGAATGGAAAGAGGCTGTCTCCACCAACTCAACACCTGTTGAGACACCTCACATCGAAGAGATAGCGGCATCCAAACCTTCGTTGGATGATGACATCTATACCTTTGCCCTCAAAGGGGATGAGACACCGATTGCCAAAGAGGCAACTTTTTTTGACGTGCCGCTAGATGAACCTGTAACGGAAATCAATTCGATAAGCAAACCTATCCCTGAAATCTCTGAAGAAATCATTGAGATTCCAGCACCTAGTGTTGAGCTCTCCGAATCTTCTGCAACGCTCCATTACGATAAAATGAGAATTTCGGGTGAACTGGGAATCGAACATAACTTTTTTAACGAGCTGATCGATGAATACAAACGGGATGCTTTGATCGCTTCCCAAGAGATCAATTCTGCTATAGGCGCATTTGATACCCAAGGCTGGAAAAAAGGTGCGGTTCATCTCAAAGGGATCAGTGACAATTTGCGTTTGAACGAAATTTCCGAAGAGTTGGCTATTCTCACCAAAACAAACGATGCTCAAGAGGCAAATGAAGCGTCCAAACGTCTTGGCGCTCTTCTTGAACAACTATAAAATCAAAGATGCAGATGGGATCTTATGCAACTAGGACTTAGAAATCGACTTCGTCTTATCAGTCTTTTACCGATTCTAATACTTTTTACACTTGCAAGCTACTACGTTTATAACGCTTATAACGCTTACCAAGGTGCAAAACAGCTACAAGTCCGTCTTGAAGGCAACAAACAACTCAACGACTTGATTAACAACCTCTCTCGTGAGCGGGGTATGACGGTTATGTATATGGGTAACGCGTCTGCTGCTACCTTAAAATCACTTCAAGCCCAACGACTTATTGTCGATCAAAAGATGGCAGCGTATCAAAAATACCTTGACACACTTCAACGTGCCGGCGACGCAGATGCTGTAAAAGCTAAAACACTCTCGGATGTTATCACAAAAATTCAAAACAACATTAAAGCATCCCGCCCCTTAGTTGATCATTCAGCGGCTAATTTTGATAAAGTGTTTACCGATTTGTACAGCAAATCGGGTGAGACACTCATCAATGAACTCGGTGAGCTTGCAACATTGCAATTTGACGAAGAGGTTAACTCCCTCTCTAGCAGTTACCTCTCATTGGTACGTGCAAACGAATTCAGCAGTATCGAACGTGACTATATTACATACGTTCTTGCCCGCGCGACCCCTCTTGCCGAAGAGGAACTAAACCGTTGGATCTCCCTCATTGCTAAAGCCGATACCTTTAATCTTGAGGGGATTAACAATAAACAGATTCAAGCTGCTCTAAAAGATTCACTTTACAGTGAGGACAATAGTGAGCTCTATCTTGATATCACCACTGAACGTACCGGAATTCTCCAAGCAGCGACTACCGGTGCCTATGAGACCCAATCAGGTGTTTGGTTTGCAATGATCTCCGAAAAGATCGATGCCATCAACGAAGCTGAAAAAATCTTGATTAATGCGATGGATAAACGCTCTCTCATTGTTCAAGACCAAGCGGTTCAGATTCTTATTATTGCCATCGAAGTATGGATCTTAGGTGTTTTGGTCGCCATACTGGGATACCTCTTCTCAGCAGAGATTACCACCAACATTAAAAACCTTGAATCTGTTCTTAAACGGGTAGCTCAAGATACCCACGATAACGAAGCTGAAGCGCTCAGTCATACGATCAACCTCGATACAACTGCTGGTACAGCGCAAGCGTATGCCTTGCTAGAGCGTATCATCGAGCAAACTCTTACCGATAAACAATATGCAATGGAAGCTTCCGAAGCCAAATCGATGTTCTTGGCAAATATGTCCCATGAGATCCGTACACCACTCAACGGTATCGTCGGATTTACCGAATTGCTCAAAGATACCGAGCTACACGATGAGCAACGCGAATTTATCGACATTATCGAAAAAAGCTCGGAAAATCTTCTCGAGATTATCAACAACATCCTTGACCTCTCCAAAATCGAGAGCAACAAACTCGAAATCGAAGAGATCGTATTTAATCCGATAGATGAGTTTGAGAGCGCCGTTGAAGTCTATGGTGTCCGTGCCTCTGAAAAACATATCGACCTTGCATGTTATGTTGACCCTAGCCTTGAGCGCCCACTCAAAGGCGACCCAACCAAAATAAAAGAGGTTATCATTAACCTCCTCTCCAATGCGGTCAAATTCACTGGCAGTGGCGGTGCGATCAGTGTCGATATTCGTCGTGTCGAATGCGAAACACTTAACCGCACCCGTGTCCGTTTCGAAGTTAAAGACAACGGAATCGGTGTTACCAGCGAACAAAAATCACGTATTTTTGAAGCCTTCTCACAAGCAGACACTTCCATTACCCGTAAATACGGTGGAACTGGTCTTGGTCTTACCATTTCAAGCAGCCTCGTAGAACTGATGGGTTCACATCTTGATCTTGAGAGCGAACCTGGTAATGGCACCACCTTCTTCTTTACCCTAGAGTTTGAAGAGATCGAAACTCTGAATGAATCGCTGAAGGGATCATTCTCCAATATCAATGCGGTCATTTTAGAGAGCCATTCGAAGAAAAAACTCCAAAATACCTACCTCAAAGAGTACCTCGATTATTTCGGTGTCAGCTATACCACGTTCCACGAAGTTGATGAACTCCAAATGCTTGAGCGCCAAGTCAATTATGACCTCCTTATCGTTGACAACGACTACTGCAATGACGAGGATCTTCTCACCTATGCTACCTCTCAAGAACAGCTAGTACTGATTACCAAATCGTACTACATGAAAAAAATCGACTCAATGGGGATCAATATTTTCAAAGTTCTCTACGAGCCGCTTAACGGTTCTAAAATTCGGACGACATTGGATGCCTACGATGCCGAAGCATTTAGCAACCGTAAACAAAAAGCATCGCGTCGTAAAAAATTCGATGAGAAAAACTCTCGTTTTGCAGCCAAAGCTCTCGTTGCGGAAGACAATATCATTAACCAAAAATTGATCAAACGGACTCTCGAGGATCTCGGTTTAGATATCACTATCGCCAGTAACGGACTCGAAGCATTCGAAAAACGGAAAAACGGTAATTTTGATATCATTTTTATGGATATTCAAATGCCGGTACTTGATGGGATTGAAACTACCCAAGAGATTTTGGATTTCGAAGAGGATTACGGGCAAAACCATGTACCTATTATCGCCTTGACCGCAAATGTGCTCAAAGGGGATCGTGAACGCTTCATGGCGGCAGGGATGGATGAATATACGACCAAACCGTTGGTACGCAGTGAGATCATTTCTCTGCTCAACAATTTCTTGTCCCACAAAATAGTCGATCTCAAATCGGTTCCTAAATCGATCCATGATATAACCGACTCAGAAGAGACACTCATCAACGAGGAAGAGTCGCTAGAGCATGAGATCATCGCAGAAGAGACTCCTGCAATGGAGGCTCCTTTTGAGGAAATCGGTTTTGAGAATATTGAAAAAACACCTCAGTTTGATGAGCACACATCAGCATACGATGCCGATATTTTGATCGCCAAACAAAACACACTAGAGCTGAAACTCTTTAGTCGAATACTTGATGATCTTGGCTACACCTACCAAAGTGTCAACAATGCTGATGATCTAAACAATGCGCTACAACACAAACGATACAAACTGGCACTCTTTGATAAAACACTAGATGGGCTTAATATCAAGAATATCTATGATACAATCCGCTCAGAAGATAGTGATACTTGGCTGGTAATGTTGATTGATCCAAACAGCAAACAAGATGATGAGGATGCAATATATGTCCATGAGATCATTAAAAATGTCGTAAATAAAGACCTTTTACGTCTTGTATTCGAAAAATTTATCTAAAATTTGGGGGAACTCTTATGAGTGATAGAAAACTTAAAGTGCTTGCGGTAGATGATGATACAATCAATCTCAAGCTCCTCAAAACCATGCTCATGAAAACTCCCAACGTCGGTCAAGTCATCGAGGCAAAAAACGGGGCTGACGCTATTGGTGTTCTCAAAACCCAAGACGATATTGATATTATTCTACTTGATATTATTATGCCGGTTATGGGTGGTATCGAGATGCTCAAAGTGATTCGTGCCGACGAATCACTCCGTCAACTCCCCGTAATTGTCCTCACAACCGATGAGACCAAAAAAGGGGAAGCATTAGAGTGCGGAGCCAATGGATTTTTAATGAAACCGGTCCGCGAAAAAGATGTTGTCTCCAAAATCGCCCAACTCGCTCTTTGAGTTTAGTTTCTAATTATTTTTCTCTTACTATCTGATGTTACGCACTTTACGTTCATAGCCCGTAAAGCATCAGGGACAAATGTCTCTACAACCCCATAAAGCTTGCCATATCTTTCGGATATGGCAGAAACTGCCCTTTTTGCCCTTGATTTCATCAAGTGCGTAAGCAGTTACTATTTGACGCTTCCGACGGCACTTAGCCCATGTGAAATCCATCTAAAGCACTGTTTTTGCATACATAAATCGAATTAAAGCTTCTGCCAAGTTCGTTTTTGAACTCGAATCGGCTCTGTAGATATATTTGCATCTTTATGGGATGTGACTGTCGTATCAATTAAAACCATTGAATAAGTCCCAGTATTATCGGCTATAGTTCTGCTAACACACAGAGTAGGAGAATTATTTTTGTAAGAATATGATAATGCAACGTTGATATCATAAACTGGTTTTCCGCTGGCATCATTAACAGTAATATTTACATCATTTAAGCAGTTACCAGCTGATGTATTAGTGTCTTGAGCATGCATCAGAGCAAATTCTGAAGCACTTTGAGCTAATAATTCAGCTTGAAGCCTCAAATAGTTATCTGTCGATAATTTAACTCCCTGAGAAGCATTTTGCAACAACAGTGTCCCCACCATAGAAATCATTACAACTACAAAAATGGCCATGATCATCGCAAAACCACGTTTTTGATTAATATCGGACATGAACCATCCTTTCACGGCATATTTGAAATTTATTGGTAGCTGTTGTATCAGCTTTAGTTAAATTTTCATCAACACCAAACATGCATAATTTTAACCGATAGACATTCCCTTTTGTCGAGTTCATTTGTGTATTATTTACATCATAATCTACTGTAAAATGTGCTACATTCTTAGCTAAAACATGACCTCCGCTAACTGTATAATTTTCACCCTTCCACGGTTGAAAATTAGTATACATCACAAAATCTCCATTATAGGCTCGAAATGCATACCCTGTTCGTAATAAATACTTATTATCTGTAGTTTCAGACGGTCTATTTTGCAACGTCAATGTCGTATCCGTATAAGCGGTGATTGTGTTGTATCGTGTTGATGTAGAAGATGTCTGCCATTTAAAATCATCACAAACACCTTGGTTTGCGGCTGAAGACGATCCGAAATCATAAATTGCTGAATTGGTTAATGTTTCTTGCATATTCGCTTGTGTGTAATTCGAATCAAGAGCAATAATACCTGTAGTATTAACTTCTACATTCGACGTCCAAGTGGGTCTCCATCGACTTAGGTTTCCATCCCAAAAACCCAATAACCCTTCATGATCAACAGCTATAAACGCAAACGTGTATTCATCATTCAAACTATCATCTCGTGGTGGTCCATCACATGTAGCACCATTAGGGGGGCTATTTTTATCTAATCTTACAACAGAAGCAGCTATACCATATTCAAAATAGTTAGAAATCTGGTCCAAAACATGATCGGCTTCAGCAGCTCTTTGAGAATAAAGATTTGTCCGAAAAATGCTATTGTAATATTGGCGGATTGCTTCAATAGCCAATCCTCCTACAATCCCTAAAATCACAATGACGAATAATAATTCGATCATCGTAAAGCCGCTTCGGGATATTCTTGTTATTCTCATTACTAGAATTTCCCAACGTTTGATTTAAAAAATGTTAAGGTTATATCAATATTATTGGTTGTATCGTGAGATCTTACCACCACTTCTTTAAGATGTGTCGGAGCTGCTGTAAATCCAGCACTCATATTCGATGATGAACCGAGTGTCCAAGTAGCGGTTCCCGTAGTGCCGTTTAAATCGATAGCTGAATTTGCATACCCCACCTGATAAGCTATAGGAATGTTATAACTCCCATTATTGACTGACATATTATATTCTCGATTATGTAACTGTTCTATCCCTTGCGTTAAATTCAAATTACCTGTTGAAGGGATAGCCGAAG
>JACXUF010000070.1 GCA_014764105.1 Sulfuricurvum sp.
CTAAAGACGAGTTGATTGAATCATTGTTGAAAAAAGCGGATGAGATGAGCTCCAATGTAATCAAAATGCAGATGCGGATCGAAGCGATGCAAGAAGAGCATGCTGCTGCTCTTGAAGAGGCCCGCAAGGCCGGTTATGAAGAGGGGATTCTTGCTGGAATCGCACAAGAAAAAGCATCTAGCGATTCAATGGAGGCAAAAGCACACGATCAACTCTCTCAGTCGATCAAAACGCTTGAAAATGCGGCGCAGGAGTTTAGGGTTGCACTCGATTCAATCCAAAAAGAGCTATCCCATACGGCTTTGGAAATCGCCAAAGAGGTGATTGGAATCGAGACCTCAGAACACAGCTTTAAGATTGCCGCTAAACTCTCGAGCGATTTGATTGAAGAGCTCAAAGATGCTTCATCAATTACTTTGCGTGTCAATCCTGCCGATCATGGGTATATTTCTGAAAAAGTGGGCTCTTTGAACCATGTCGAAGTGCTCTCCGACCGTGCTATCAGCCCCGGAGGGGTTGTGGCGATCAGTAATGCCGGAAACATCGATTCAGAGATCAAAAAGCGTTATGAGAGACTTAAACGATCACTCTTGCTTGAATCATAAAGCGTTTTTGCAAACGTTTATACTATAGTATTCGTAAATTAAACTCTTTGTAGGACAGTGCATCAGAATGGATATTAGACATTTTACGTTGAGCGAGTTGGAAGCTTTATCTCAAAAGATACGGGATCGTATTTTAGAGGTGGTCAGCTCCAATGGTGGACATTTGAGCTCGACACTTGGGGCGACCGAAATCATTGTTGCGATGCACAAGGTATTTAACCCCCACAAAGACCCTTTTATTTTCGATGTCTCACACCAATCCTACGCCCATAAGCTATTGACAGATCGTTGGGAGGAGTTTGCGACGTTACGGCAGTTTGGAGGGATCAGCGGATATACCAAACCGAGCGAATCGGATGCCGATTATTTTGTTGCGGGGCACAGCTCAACCTCCATATCACTCGGTGTGGGGGCGGCAAAAGCGATTGCCCTCAAAAATGAGCAGGAGAACCGTATCCCTGTTGTAGTGATCGGGGACGGTGCGATGTCGGCAGGGATGGTGTATGAAGCGTTGAATGAGTTGGGGGATCGCAAATATCCGATGGTGATCATCCTCAACGATAACGAGATGTCGATCGCCAAGCCGATCGGGGCACTTAGTCGTATGCTTAGTTCGGCAATGGCGAGCCCGTTTTATCAGCGCTTCAAGCGCAAAACCGAACAATTTGTCGACAATTTCGGTGAAGGGGCGCATTATCTTGCCAAACGTTTTGAAGAGTCGTTCAAGCTTATTACTCCAGGGATTATGTTCGAAGAGATGGGGATCGAGTATATCGGACCCATCGACGGACACGATCTTAAATCTTTGATCGAGACGTTCGAGGTTGCCAAAGGGATGGGAAAACCGGTTTTGGTGCATGTTCAGACGATTAAAGGCAAAGGGTATGAGATCGCCGAGGGGAAACATGAAAAATGGCACGGAGTTTCGCCGTTTGATCTCAAAAGTGGAGTGGCGAGTAGCAAAAGTTCGACCAAAAGTGCCACACAAATCTATGCCGATGCCCTGATGGATCAAGCTGCTAAAAATGAGAAAATTGTGGGAGTTACGGCAGCGATGCCAAGTGGTACAGGGCTCTCTGTATTGATAGAGAAATACCCTGAACGTTTTTGGGATGTAGCGATAGCGGAACAACATGCTGTTACCTCAATGGGGGCATTAGCTAAAGAGGGGTTTAAGCCTTTTTGTACCATTTACTCCACCTTTTTACAACGAGGGTTTGATCAGGTGATCCACGATGTGTGTTTGATGGATTTGCCGGTGGTATTTGCCCTCGATCGCGCTGGAATCGTTGGAGAAGACGGTGAAACCCATCAGGGGGCATTTGACATCAGTTTCTTGCGTCTTATCCCAAATATGACACTGTGTGCCCCACGTGATGAACTCTCATTTTATCAGATTGTCGAGTATGTGGCGGGGTATCAACACCCATGTTCTATCCGCTATCCAAGAGGTTCGTTTATAGAAGCTGATCTTCCCGCATCGATTCCGTTCGAAACCGGAAAAGGGCAATTACTCATCAGTAACGATTCAGACAAACTATTTATCGGATACGGCAACGGGGTAGGGCGTGCAGCTCAAACGATTGCTTTGATGGAGGATAAACCCTCGTTGCTCGATCTGCGTTTTGTGAAGCCTCTTGATAGCGAAATGTTGCAAACCATGGCACAACGTCATAAACAATGGTACGTCTTTAGTGATTCAGCACGCCTTGGCGGGGTAGGGAGTGCATTGCTCGAGTGGTTGAGCGAAGCGAAAATCACCGATGTGCAAGTGGTCAGTTTTGAATACGACGATATATTTATCAAGCACGGCAATACCAAGCTGGTCGAAGAATCTTTGGGGTTGTTGCCAGAGCAACTGGCGAAGACTATTTTAGGAGGATAACTCCAGCTATTCTCCCTGTGTGCTGATGATCGGCGCGGTAGGAGAAATACTCATCACATCGGCATGAGGTGCAATGATCGATCACCTCGATCTGATCTGACATGATCTCAATCTCATGCAACTGCTGAAGCAAAATTGCATTGACATCCAAAAATACTTTCCCCTCTTCTTTACGCAGGGCATTGGGGTACCCTTTGGCTTCGGTCTCGTTGGCGATACTCTCGTTAATCTCATAACAGCATCTATGGATGGAGGGACCCAGAACGATCTTCATGTCCTCTTTTTGAGAACCGAATGCTTGGTGCATCGCGTTAATTGTTTTGGGGAGGATGGCATTGAGGGCTCCTGCACGTCCAGCATGAACCGCTCCGATCGCGTTGTGTGCAGGATCATATAGTAAGATGGGGGTGCAATCGGCACTCATTACCATGAGGGGGGTACGTTTGCGATCGGTGATGAGGGCATCACATTGGGGGGGAGTATCAAAGTTATGGGAGTCGTCGATGATAGTGATATGATCGGAGTGAATCTGGCGCATATGGACGAGTAAATGGCGATCATACCCCAACGATTGTGCGAGAAGATCGTGGTTGCAGAGGACATCGGAGGGATTATCTCCTACATGAAAGGCGAGATTACCGCTCGCATAGGGGGCTTTTGAGACACCGCCGTGACGGGTGGTAAATAGGGCAGTGAGATCGCTGAAATGAGACAAAAGTTGAGAGTAGATCATTTTCATATAGAGAGTTTAGCAAGAGAGGGTTTTAGGTCAGATTAATGATGTTTGGATTATTCTTCCATTCTCCTTTTTTATGTCGGGGCGTAGCGCAGTTTGGCTAGCGCACTACCTTGGGGTGGTAGAGGTCGCCTGTTCGAGTCAGGTCGCTCCGACCATTTGGAAACTCACTACTTACCGTACTTTTAAGCACATGTAACAACATGTTCCAAAACAGGCTTACCTTTGTGAGTCATCTAAAAAGTCATCTTGTTGTTTGAATTATTCGATTCCTTTGCTTATTTCCAAGTGCCATTTGCCCAAATATTTCCCATCATGCTTTATGAACATATCACAGAGCCATTAAAATGACTTTGTTTAGAAGATTCAATTATTTGTTTTGAGATGTGGTATTTTTGAGTGCTACGACAAGGCGTTTTAGCCATTTTTCTTTATGTATGGGTGTAGCGGAATGGTAGTTTCCGATGGCTTGGAGATTAAAGCCATGAGTTTTGATGTGTTCGGATAAAAGCCAGCTTCCTACATAAATATTAATTTTTGGCTCCATGATATTGTGTTCATTGATACCCCAGCGGGAGAGGCGTTTGAAATGTATCGAATTGATCTGCATTAATCCGTAATCTTTGGTGCCATTATCATTAATGCGAATCGCATTAGGGTTGCCGGCACTTTCGATTTTAGCGATATTTTTCAATAGAAGAGGGGGGATGTTGTAGTAATGTCCCGCTTCCTCGAAATAGGGTTCATATTCCGATATTTTTGCAAATAAAAAAGCGCTGAGTAGAACAAGGATTGATATTGTTTTCATATCAGAAGTATAGCACCTCTTCTAGAAGGGGTTGCTAAAGGATATTTTAGCACTCAACTACTCTACCGTCATCTTTGGTAATGACGATGGTCTAAAAACCTCTCCTGAGGTGGAATGAATATGCTCAATTTATATGTATGGATTTCGTGTAGATACATAGGGATTGGATGGAGGGATTATTTGATTGTATCAGGCAATCCTCTATAAATTTTTCATATACCTAGCAATTTCTATTGCATAATTTGGGATGAAATCAAGCTGTAACCAAGTTTGTTTAGGATTTTAGAGCTATCGACAAAATTTAATAAAAAAGGATGGTAATTAATGAACCGCTATAAGGTTTATTAATTGTGTTTGGCAGGATTAATTGGAATGTTTGCCGGTTGTGGTGATGATGCGGCGAATAGTTCAGCGGAAACAGCACTTCAAACGGGAGTTTTGTACGATGATGTCGTTGAGGGATTGGAATACTACACCGCTACACAAAGCGGGATTACGGACGATTTAAATATTTAAAAGGTGAAAAAATAACTTTTAAATTAGGAAATATTACCTTTGGAAATGCGACTGACGGTAACGAAACGATCACGTTATTGGATCTAGTTGCCAACGCACAGGCTTCAGACGGGAATCTCTCATCAGAGATTGTCAATATGGCTACTTTTTTGCAATCGTTAGATAGCGATTTGGATCCCAACAACGGTATTTCAATCGCTTCGGATTTACGAACCAAATTTAAAGCCATTGCTCCTCATAAGATTGGGGCTGACAGTAATCTTACAAAATTGATTTTGGATGCGAATGTGACTGGAATAGCATTGAAAAATTCCGATGTTGCGATCGATCATCTCATCTCCACGGTTGCAAAAGTTCGTGGAACGACAGGTATGGCAAAACGTACGTTTCAAAATGGGAATATATCTGAAATTACTCAGTTTACGGTAGATACCACAAGGAATGATATCAATTATACTCTTACAACCGATATGAAAAAAATGCCTCTTGCGGTCGGTTCCTCGCTCCGTTTGAAATCGAATACAAATGGTACGATGGTATTTTACGGTATTACCGACCGTGGTCCAAACGGAGATTCTCCAGAAGGTTCAATTATAACTTCCGATGGGAACTATACACGCAGTAAAAGTTTCCCAGTGCCGACATTCGTACCGACAATTGCTGAAATTACGGTTAAAGGTGGAAAGGCTTCTGTAACGAAAACGATCCCGTTAAAAGCGTCGGCATCGGTTTTGATGAGTGGATTGCCACTCCAATCTGGTGTAGGTTCAACCGGTGAAGTTGCGCTTGATGCAACGCTTGGAAAAGTGCTTGAGTTTAATCCCAACGGGATAGATCCAGAGGGGATCGATATTGACAGCAGCGGTAAACTTTGGATTGGTGACGAATATGGACCGTTTATTGCTCAAGTAGACCCGATAAGCGGTGTAGTCCTTCAAAAGTTTGTACCAGGTAGTGGCTTGCCAGACATGCTAAAACGTCGCGTCCCAAATCGCGGTATAGAAGGTTTGGCAATTGCTCCTGATAGCGGAAAAATTTATGGTATCGTTCAAACGCCACTTGATACCACTGACGATAACAAAGATAAAGGGGACGATACATGGCTGACGTTGGTAGAGCTTGATCCAAACACCAAAGAGGTAAATCTCTACGCAGTAGCGTTTGATGCTTATGACAAGACGAAGAACCCAAACGGGTTTGAACCCAATAAAGTCAAGGTGGGCGATCTGATGGCACTTGGCAACAATCAGTTTATGATGATTGAACAAGGTAAAAACAATGCTAAAAAATTGGTTAACAACCTTGTAAAAATCGATATCTCTAAAGCGACAAAAATTACATCCGATATGTACGATGGTAAAAAAGGGCTTAAGGAGATCAAAGCAGTAACAGTAACTCCAGCTACCCGTACTTTTATTGCCAATCTACGAACATACGGATGGCTTGCTGAAAAAGCAGAAGGATTAAGTAAGATCGATGATCAAACGATTGCTATCATCAACGATAACGATTTCGGTATGAAAGCATCGGCTAAGTGTAGTGTCAACGGAGTTGAAGAAGAACTTGATCCGGAAAAACTTACCTTGAATTTGAGAGCTTCTATCAACCAACTCGGAACAACTGAAAATGTGACATGTGATAGCGGAAGTATCAGTTATACATTGACAAAAAATGCCGAATATGAACGTCGCACCCGTTTGTGGATCATTAAACTTTCTAAGGCAATGACCTCATTTTAAACGATTATTTCCCAATTTTGGGAAATAATCGGAAAGCATTGAATATGAACTATGTCAAAAATGGTACATTAGTGTTAATGTAGCAGTGTGCTGGAGCGTTTTTGAGTCGGGTTCCACCATTTTGTTGATTACATTTGAACGACCTATGGTCCATTGAGTGTAAGAG
>JACXUF010000217.1 GCA_014764105.1 Sulfuricurvum sp.
AGCTCAGCTAGACATGCCCCATCCTGTCCTGTAATTCCTGTAACTATTGCTTTTTTCATTAACTCGACATTTCTCTTAAAATATTTAATAACTTCTTAGCGCAATTATACCAATTATAGTTTAGGCATATATTTTCTTTCATTGCTTCTTGCTCTTTTTCAGAATAAATGCCATTACCCAATTCCAATCTAATTTTATCTCTTAATGATTTCAAATCAAATGGGTCAATGAAATACTTCTCGGCAAACTTAAATTCCGACATTGCTGTTGTATTGGAAAATAATGTCGGTATTCCAAGCGCCAAAGATTCCACAATAGGAATGCCAAACCCTTCAGCTTTTGATGGATATACTGACATTCTCGCAGATTTATAGAGTTCAAATAGTATATCAAAACTCAGATTTTCCAATAAATGAATATTTTTCTTTGCTTCTTGCGGGATTTCATTTAACAATTCCGAGTATTTTTGATTTTTAATATATACTTTGCCAACCATCACTAAATCAATATTTTCTTTCCATAACTGTAAATCAAGGTATGCCTGAAGTAGCAGCTCATGATTTTTCCTTGGTTCGATACGACTGACATATAAAATATAATTATTTTGTATAGACAAGTTTTTTTTCACAAAATCTCTTGATGTATTTTTATCATAATCATGACAAAAATCCTGAGAAATCCCGATAGGCAAAATATCTATCTTATTTATATCGATCCTAAAATATTTTGCAATACTTCTTTTTGAGTATTCAGATACTGTAGTGATAATATCAGATTTTTTAGCTGCATATTTAAAAAAAATGTTTCTTGAAAATTTATATATAAATGAAAATTCATCTGGGAAATCTTTATAAAGAATATCATGAATGGTAACTATATATTTACAATTATTTGGCTTATAAAATGGAATAACATACTGAAAATGAGCATAATCAAAATATTGATTTTTAAGTATCCTTGGGATATCTACCAAAAATCTAAGTTTTGAATCTGAATTATACTTGACAATTTGAATATTAGAATAATTCTGAAATAATTTTACTGCATAGTCATAATTGTATGCACCAATTACAATTTCTATATTTTTGTTTTTTTCTGCTATTTCTTTATATAAATATTCCAAAAATGTTGCAGTACC
>JACXUF010000007.1 GCA_014764105.1 Sulfuricurvum sp.
ATGACCTTCGGATTCCTCTCCCATCTTGATTACAACCTTTGGCTTTTTCGCTTGCCAATTATGCAAGAACTGGTAAAACAAGGGCATACGGTCTATGCTATCTGTCCAAATGGTGAAGCAAGTGGAGAATTTGCCCAACATAACATCATCCATATCCATTACGCCATTGAACGTTCCAGCCTCAATCCTCTCAAAGAGATTCGCTCTATTCGCAATATTTATGACGCCATCGTGCCACTGAAGCTAGACATATTGCACACCTTTACCGCCAAACCTAATATCTACGGCACTATCGCAGGACGATTAGCAAAGGTACCCCACATCATCAATTTGGTCGAAGGGCTGGGGAGTTTTTATCTCGAAAATAATCTCAAAAGCCGTTTAGTACGAACACTAATCGAAACACTCTATCGACAAACCTTTAAACTCGCCAATACCGTAATGTTCGTCAATCGCGACGACCCTGCTTATCTGGCTTCTAGAAAAGTCATTACTCCTGAAAAAATATTTATCATCAAAGGGGTAGGAATAGATACTAATAAATGGAGCCCTTTGCCAAAAGAAAATGGGTCTACTAGAGTCACCATGATAGCTCGTGCCCTTACACACAAAGGAGTATTGGAGTTTATTGAAGCCGCAAAAATTCTCACAAAAAAATTCCCTACCGTATCTTTCCAATATGTTGGCTCTCCTGATGAAGGAAATCCATTTAGTGTTACTGAAACATTTATGCAAACACAATCCTCCATACATTACTTGGGGCACCAAACTAATATCCGCCATATCCTTGCCCAAAGCGATATTTTTGTTTTACCAAGTTATCGAGAGGGATTACCCCGAACAACAATGGAGGCGATGAGCATGGGATTGCCAATCATCACCACGGATGTCGTGGGATGCAGAGAAACAGTCGAAAACGCAATTAACGGCTTCATCGTCCCACCCAAAGATTCTCTCGCATTAGCTGAAGCAATAGAGCACCTTTTGAAAGATGAAAATCTCCGTAAAAAGATGGGCAAAAAGAGCCGTCTTAAAGCGGTTCGGGAGTTTGATATTGCTACAATAGTAAACAAACATCTTGAAGTGTATGGATTACAGCGTGTACGTTAATCTCTTCAAACCTTTATTGGATCGTCTCGGTGCCCTTATTCTATTGATCCTTTTGTCTCCGCTTATTTTTCTAACGGCTCTCATCATCGCTTGGCGTATTGGAAGCCCCATTTATTTTACACAAAAGCGCCCTGGAATACATGGAGAGATTTTTACGATCTATAAATTCCGAACGATGACAAACGAAAAAGATGCCAAAGGAAATCTCCTCCCCGACTCTGAGCGATTACAGGGGATCGGGGAACTCATTCGTACCCTCAGCCTCGATGAGCTCCCCCAGCTTCTCAATATTCTCAAGGGGGAAATGAGTTTTATTGGTCCACGACCTTTGTTAGTGGAGTATTTGCCGTTGTACACTCAAGAACAATTCAAACGACATAATGTCAAGCCCGGTATTACTGGCTGGGCACAAATAAACGGTCGAAACGCGATCAGCTGGGAAGAGAAATTTCGCTATGATGTCGAATACGTCAACAATATATCATTTGCGTTTGATCTTAAAATCTTTTTTCTTACACTCAAAAAAGTAGTTATGAGAGAGGGGATATCTCAACAAGGCGAGGCGACGATGGAGAAATTCCGTGGAAATAAATAACACCATTTATATTTATGGAGCAGGTGGTCATGGAAGAGTAGTTGCGATAATTTAATCCGTAAGTCAGTTTTTCAAAAAGTATTAACAGCCGGATATACATTACCATCATTGATACATCCATCCGCCATTATTGCACCATCGGTTTCACTTGGAAACAGCACTGTTATCATGCCTTTATGTGTTATAAACGCAAATGCCACAATTGGAACAGGAACTATTATTAATACCGCTTCCATCATAGAACATGACTGTAAAGTAGGGGAGTTTGTTCACATTTCGCCCAATGTTGCACTGGGCGGAAGCGTCCAAATTGAGAATTTAACACATATTGGGATTGGAAGTTGTATTATCCAAAATATCCACGTTGGAGAAAATTCAGTTATTGGTGCTGGAAGCACCGTTATCCATGCAATCCCATCAAATGTTACAGCTGTTGGAAATCCAGCTAGAGCAATCACACTCATAGACAAAAAAGACAATTAACATCCTCTTTTTGCTACACTATGTTTAATTTTGTATTGTCTAGGGATAAATAACACCATGAAGATTCAACCTTGGTCAGAACAACGTAGCACTACGGTTGTTGTCATTTTTTTAATCATCATTGCCTATCTTTTTTCACTTTCCATGCGCTATATTTGGGTAGCGGAGCTTCAGGGGGTGGAGCAGTTTCGTTGGAATAACGAACTCATGATAAATACCAATGATGGATATTTTTTCGCAGAAGGGGCACGTGATATCCTTGCTGGTTCTCATGAAGCAAACGATCTCTCTCCGGTCAATGAACCGATCTCTCTCTTGACCGCATGGCTCTCCAAAATATTCCCTGGAAACTTTGAAACGCTTATCTTATATATGCCATCCATCTTTGGCTCTTTAATCGTTGTTCCGATCATCCTTATCAGCAGAACGTTGGGGCAAACGGGAATAGGGTTTATCGCTTCTCTCTTAGCTAGCATTGCCCATAGTTATTACAACCGCACAATGGTTGGCTATTACGATACCGATATGTTAACGATTGTCTTGCCCCTCTTTGCCCTTTATGCAATCATTGTGGCAATCACCCATCAGCGCAACCGCTTTTTAATCCCGATCACCCTCGTATTTTCCCTCAACCAATGGTGGTACCCCCAAAGCTATTCTCTCAATTCTGCGATCTTGGTTATAACACTGCTATATGCCCTTATTTTTGAACGTAAAAATCACTATTTTTATAAAATTTCTCTTTTTATTATCATCGGTATCTTATCTCTCCCGATTTGGATAAAAATCGGCATTGCGTTGGCACTTTTTGCTTTTTTTTATTATAAACCATCCTTGGATCAAAAATGGTTTTGGGGGCTCTTTGCCGCAATTATCGCCCTTTATTTTTTCACAGGGGGGATTGATCCGATTTGGGGACAGTTAAAAGGGTATCTTTTCCGAGAAAGTGTTTCCAATGAGGGTGAACTTCATTTTTACAACGTTGCTCAAACCGTCCGTGAAGCGGGTAATATACCCTTTAACGTCTTTGCTGAGCGGATCAGCGGGCATCCGATCACCTTTGTTCTAGGGGTAATCGGTTACATCATGGCTTTGATTGCCTATCGACCACTGCTCATTACCCTTCCTTTGGTCGGATTGGGATTTATCGCAATGGATGCTGGACTGCGATTTACCATTTATGCCGTTGCGCCGATCGCCATCGGATATGCCTATTTGCTGTTGGTCATCACCAAACCGATCGACAAACAGTGGCTTCGATACATTGCCCTTGCGACGCTTACAGGCGTGGCGATTTATCCCAATTATATCCATATCAAAGAGTATATGACCCCTACCGTCTTTACCACAAAAGAGGTCTCGACCCTTGATCAATTAGGCAAACTTTCCCATCCTGAAGATTATGTCATCACATGGTGGGATTATGGCTATCCTATCCGATATTACAGCGATGTTAAAACTCTTGTTGATGGGGGAAAACACAACGGAGATGTCAACTATCCTGCCAGCTATGTTTTGACACAACCTCAGCAAAATGCCGCTTATATGGCGAGATTGGCGGTAGAATATACCGAACACAGTTATGAGGATAACAAAAGTGCCATTATTGCCGAAATGCTCACAAAATATAAAGCTGATTCGATCGATGATATAATGGTCGCCTTGAGAACTAATTCTGCTTCATTACCCAAAGCCACACGAAATATCTATCTTTATTTACCTCTTCGGATGATGGATATCCTCCCAACAGTTACCCTCTTTAGCTATCTCGATCTTAAAAATCCAGACAATCAGCTTCAACAGCCATTTTTCTACATGACCCAACAGTTTCAAGATACTGGCAATACTGTTGAGCTTGGAAACAATTTAGCCATCGTGAAAGAAAAAAATATCATCAAGCTTGGCAATCAAGAGGTTCCGATTAAAAGTTTCACCCAAATCGGATATGACCAAAACCAAAAACTCCAAATCAACGAACAACACTTTTCGTCTGAAGGATTGAATATTATCTTCATGGGGAGTTACGGACGCTTTTTGATTCTTGATGATTTCTATCTCAACTCTTCGTATATTCAAATGTTCGTCTTTGAACGATATGATCCCAAACTCTTTGAACCGGTTATTCTCGATCCTCTGAGTAAAGTGTATAAACTCAAAATATGAACATGCGCCCTAATCGTCTTTTCCTCTCCCCTCCCCACATGAGCGGGAGCGAACAGGAGTATATTGCCCAAGCGTTCGAGAGTAACTACATCGCTCCACTAGGACCGATGGTGGATCAGTTTGAAGAAAGTATCCGAAATTTCACAAAAGCACCCAATGCGCTTGCCCTTAGCACTGCAACCGCAGCACTGCATCTTGCACTTCGAGTTCTTGGGATCGGAGCTGGGGATATCGTTTTGGCATCCTCCTTTACTTTTATCGGCTCAATCGCCCCCATCCTCTACCAAAACGCCACACCGTTTTTTATCGACAGTGATACCCAAAGTTGGAATCTCGATCCTCTCCTTCTCGAAGAGGCGATCCACAAAGCCCCCCAAAAACCTAAGGCACTCATTCTCACCCATCTCTACGGACAATGCGCCGATTTAGACAAAATTATCGAACTGTGCAAGGCTCACGATATCTACCTCATCGAAGATGCGGCAGAAAGTTTAGGGGCAACCTACGATCATCACCAAAGTGGTACATTCGGGGATTTCGGTGTTTACAGTTTTAATGGCAATAAAATCCTCACCACCTCGGGTGGAGGGATGCTCGTCTCACCCCACAAAGATCTCATAGAAAAAGCACGATTTTATTCCACACAAGCACGCAATGACGCGCCACATTACGAACATACTGAATACGGTTACAACTATCGTATGAGTAATATTTTGGCAGCTATTGGTGTTGCACAGATGGAAGTTTTAGATGAACGGATAAAAAAACGACGACAAATCTTCGAATGGTATCGTGAACAATTAAACACTATTGAAGAAATTACGCTTATGCCAGAACTCTCAAACACAAAAGGAAATCGATGGCTCACAACACTCATTTTACACCATACCGATCCTAATGCCATACGTCTTGCGCTCGAAGAGGAGAATATTGAAAGTCGTCCGCTATGGAAACCGATGCATCTTCAACCCCTCTTTAAGGGGGCATTGTCACTCCATAACGGTACATCTCAAAACCTATTTGACAAAGGGCTTTGTCTCCCTAGTGGTACACAGATGACACAAGATGACGTAGTTCGCGTCTGCACGATACTCAAAAAGGCTCTAGCATAATGGGATGGCTCCAACCCAATAGCACCAAACGGGTCACTTTTTTCCTCCTCACTGATATTGCGTTCTCTTTTTTTACCCTCTATCTCGCCTATCTGTTACGGTTTAATTTCGAGATTCCTGTCGAATTTTTAGAGCCGTTTATCACCGTTGCTATCACGCTGATCATATTCAAAACGGCGTTCATCTATCTGTTTAAAAATTATACAATTGTCTGGCGCTTCTACTCTCTTCTCGAAGCCAAAAATCTCTTTTTTGCCTTAACTCTCACGTATCTGCTCTTAGCAGTGATCCAACTTATTGTCCCAACCCTCTTTGCTCCGTTCCCCCGCAGCGTCATTATCATTGATCTTTTCCTCTCTATTGTTTTTTTAGGGGGGATTCGACTCTTCAAACGGATTATGCTGGGGTTGAAATCAAACCCATCGCCCCTAAACCCAACCCTCCTGATCGGGATCTCCCCCAATACCGCCAACCTCATCCAAAGCACCCTTACAACATCGCGGGAATACTATCCTATAGCGATCATCGCGGTTCAAGAAAATAATCTCAACATGATCGGCTCACACCTCGGAAATATCAAAATTTACGGTATCGAAGCAATGGGTGAGGTTATCCGCACCAAAAACATCACCGCCGCCATCATCGACGGCTCCCTCCCCAGTGCCTACCTTCGAGATGTCTACACACAACTCAATGAAAATAATATCCGTGAGATCAAACGGTCTCGATTATTACACGAAAACAACACCATCGAAGACCTCTCGATCGAAGAGCTTCTTGCCCGCCACCCCAAAGATCTCGACTCTCAAACCATTGGAGCATTCATCCAAAACAAAAAAGTCCTCATCACCGGAGCTGGGGGAAGTATCGGCTCAGAAATTGCCATCCAGTGCCATCGATTCGGAGCCTCTTCGCTCGTTTTGGTTGATCACAGTGAATACAACCTCTACCAGATCGGAGAGAAAATCCCCTCAGCGGAACTATATTTATGCAACATCATCGATCGCAACACTTTTGAACCTATCATTCAACACGCCAAACCCGATATTCTCATCCATGCCGCTGCCTACAAACACGTACCGCTATGTGAACAAAACCCTCATGCTGCCATCCTCAACAACATTGTCGGAAGCCGCAATGTAATCGATAGCGCCATAGTGCATAACGTTTCTAAAATCGTCATCATCTCCACCGATAAAGCGGTTCGCCCCACCAATATTATGGGGGCGACCAAACGGATCGTGGAGCTCTATGCCCAAAACGTCGATCCCCGCAACAGCGAAATCGTCGCAGTCCGATTCGGTAACGTTTTGGGTTCCAGCGGAAGCGTTATCCCCAAATTTAAATCCCAAATCGAATCGGGCGGTCCCATCACTATCACCCATCCCGAAATTGAGCGCTATTTTATGCTCATCAGCGAAGCGTGTCAGCTCGTCCTCCAAGCCGCCGCTATCGCGCGCGGAGGAGAACTTTTTATCCTCGATATGGGAGAGAGTGTCAAAATTGTCGATCTTGCCAACACAATGATCCGCCTCTACGCGACCCAGCCGATCGAGATTGTCTACACGGGGCTCCGTCCTGGGGAAAAACTCTACGAGGAGCTTCTAATCGACGAGAGCGAACAAAAAACCGCCTTTGAATCGATCATGATCGCCCGATCGACACCTTATGAGATCGAACGTCTGAACAATGACATCACATCTTTGCTAAATGCCTCAGATGTACCTACAGCGCTGCGGCACATCGTACCCGAATACACCCCGAAATTTATGAAGCATGAGTTAGAATTTCATACAATCGATGGGGTGAACACTCTTGGGGACGTACAACCTGAAAAATGCTCAACCTTTTAAGATAGGGTTCATAACACCCTTTGTTCGAGCGTTTCATCAGTCGATAGGCATAAATCAGATCGTCTGCATTGCTTTTGGAACAAAACCACCGTTTTTTGTCATGCAATCCCAATCGAAACACCTGCGAAAATATGATCCCCATCCAATCGTACCGCGTCCCATTTTTACAGAGCTGCCGCCGCTCCACCCGATCTACAATTTCGCTTGGCAACTCCAACTCACACACTTCCCAGTCCTTTGGATCAATCTCCAACCTCTCTAAGCGGGAAATGAGACGACGCCGGTCGTTCGAATGGCACAGTCCATCGCTTCGGCGAAATTCACAATGCGAATAGGGGCTCTTTGTCCACAGACGGATCAATTTCTCAGCCAACGTTCCGCGCCCCTTATAAAAGATGATGCTAACGGTTTTGGTCATGCTCATAAATCTCAAAACGACCGTCGTAATGTTCGACGATCGCAGTGCAGGACTCAACCCAATCGCCACAGTTTAAATACTCAACAGCGTTGATGGTCCGAATCTCGGCATGATGGATATGTCCGCAAATCACCCCATCATACCCGCTCTCATTGGCATGAGACGAGAGCACTTCCTCATAATCGGTGATAAAACTGACCGCTTGTTTAACACTTTGCTTAGCCATTTTGGAGAGTGACCAGTAGTGGTATTTTCCGAACCACCGACGCACCGTATTGATCGGACGGTTGAGCCGAAGCATAAAGAGATAACACCGATCTCCCAAATGGGCAACCCATTTTTTCGTCATCGTCACCGCATCAAACATGTCGCCGTGAACCACGAGATAACGCTTACCGTTGAGGGCGAAATGGACTTTCTCGTGGACGATGTCGATGTTATCCCCCATCACCATCGGCAAAAAAGGGCGCAAAAACTCATCATGATTGCCAATAATGTAGTGTATCTTTGTCCCTTTTCGAGCTTTACGGAGGATTTTTTGGAGGACATCTGATTGGGACTGCGACCATCGCCAATTGCGCCGCAGCTCCCATCCGTCGATAATATCGCCGACGAGATAGAGGTGTTCACACTCGATATTGCGGATAAACTCCAGCAGTCGATCCGACTGGGCATCACGGGTCCCCAAATGGAGATCAGAAATAAAAACACTACGACAGGTTAGTTGTACACTCTCATTCATAAGGGAGAGTGTAAAGATAAAAGATTACAAAAGAGTGACGGAACGGTTACAGTTCGGTTTTAAGTGCTGCACCATTAGAGGCGTTTGAGACGAGGAGGCTATAGCGTTTGAGCCATTTGGAGGGGATCTCTTTTTGGATAGGTTTCCAATGCAAACGGCGCTGCTCCAACACTTCGTAGCTCACATTGAGCTGCAGAAGGTATGTATCAACATCGATTTCGATCTCATCCCCATCTTCGATTAATGCGATCAAGCCACCCTCAGCCGCTTCTGGACTAACATGACCGATAGAAGCTCCACGTGTCGCACCAGAAAAACGTCCGTCGGTGATAAGAGCGACACTCTCACCCAATCCCATACCCATAATCAGTGCCGTGGGTGCGAGCATCTCCTGCATCCCCGGTCCACCCTTTGGTCCTTCATAGCGGATAACCACAACATCTCCTGATTTTACTTTATGGCTGACAATCCCTGCAATCGCCTCTTGCTGACTGTTGAAGCAAATCGCTCTACCTTTAAACTGACGCATCCCTGGAGCGATCCCCGCTGTTTTAACAACTGCACCCTCTTTGGCAAGATTACCAAACAAAATTGAGAGCCCTCCCACCGGAGAATAGGCGTTTTCGTTGGTATGGATAATGTTCGGATCTTTGACGAATACGTCTTTGATCCTCTCGCCGATCGTTTCACCAGTAACGGTCATCGCATCGGTATGGAGCACTCCACCACGCCGGCTCACCTCTTTCATAACCGCACTGACCCCACCCGCACGGTTGATATCATCCATATGTACAGTTGAGAGGGACGGAGAAATTTTCGCAATGTGCGCAACACTCTTGCTAATTGTATTGATTTGAGTAATGTCGAAATCGACCCCCGCCTCTTTGGCGATACTGAGCATATGCAATACGGTATTGGAGCTTCCCCCCATCGCCATATCAACGACGAACGCATTGTGGATCGCTTTGTCATTCAAGATATTGCGTATGTTCCATTTGGCAGGATTTTCGTCTTGGAGCATCTCGACGATCCGTTTCGCCGCTGCTTTGACCATTTCGATACGCTCTGGAGTCATGGCAAGAACCGTGCCGTTACCTGGCAGTGCTACCCCCATCGCTTCGCAAAGGGTATTCATTGAATTGGCGGTAAACATCCCCGAACAACTTCCCCCGCTCGGACACGCTTCACACTCGATCTCATACAACTCTTCATCGCTCATTTTACCGTCGGCATGTTTTCCAACCGCTTCAAAGGCTGTTGCCAAATCGATCGGGGTGCCATCTTTTTTGTGTCCCGCCTTCATCGGTCCGCCGGACACGAAGATAGTAGGAACGTTAACTCGAAGTGCCCCCATCAACATCCCCGGAACAATCTTGTCACAGTTTGGGATACAAATAAGCCCATCGAGTTTATGAGCGTTCATCACCGTCTCGATCGAATCTGCGATCAATTCACGGCTCGGAAGACTGTAGAGCATCCCATCATGCCCCATCGCAATCCCATCATCAACACCGATTGTGTTGAACTCAAACGGCACTCCGCCCGCTTCACGAATTGCCTCTTTGACGATACGACCGTACTCTTGGAGAAAAAAGTGTCCAGGGATAATATCGATATGGGAGTTAGCTACTCCGATAAAAGGTTTGTTAAAATCGTCGTCTTTGAGTCCGGTGGCTCGGAGCAAACTTCGGTGTGGTGTTTTATCAAATCCACATTTAATCGTATCACTGCGCATAAAGCATCCTTATCTATTTCATCATTCCCGCGAAGCGAGAATTGTGCTGAATTTAATATTATCATGATTATACGAAATTTTTCTCTAAAACCTCTTTACACGCCATAATTTTTTTGCTATACTTTCAGTCCACAAAACAATGCGGGAATAGCTCAGTGGTAGAGCACAACCTTGCCAAGGTTGGGGTCGCGAGTTCGAACCTCGTTTCCCGCTCCAGAACACCCCAGTTGAAATATTGGACAAAATATTTGAACTGGGGTATTTTTTTGTTTTGTTGCCCGGATGGCGAAATCGGTAGACGCAAGGGACTTAAAATCCCTCGGTGGTAACACTGTGCCGGTTCAAGTCCGGCTTCGGGCACCACTAGGTGGCGGCATAGCCAAGCGGTAAGGCATGAGCCTGCAAAGCTTTGATCCCCGGTTCGAATCCGGGTGCCGCCTCCACTTTTTAGATATACCCATTTTTTTACGGGTCGATGGCAGAGCGGTTGAATGCACCGGTCTTGAAAACCGGCGAGGGTAATACCTCCCTGAGTTCGAATCTCAGTCGGCCCGCCACCATGTTTTAGAAATTCCCCTATTCACTATCCACGTTCAACAATCAATGGTTGTAATCTCTCTCATCGGCAACGGTAACGACAACTCCGTGGTAACATATTGAGAACCTTAGGTTTGGGTTTTGTGAGCAATATCTTTTACTTGTCTGCATTGTTGGCTATCGGGCTGTGACCGATGCCGTTAAAAAACCAGTGGATAGTCTCCTCGATAATGCCGGAGGTTTCAAACTTATGATAAAGATAACTTTCGATAAATCCGTCGGAAAATTTTTTAAACACAATGGCGACATGCATATGATTGGTATATTCTGGTGGGAGCAAGAGTTTAAACTGACGTACTAAAAAATCATAGATATCGGCAACGACGGCGTGGTTAGAGACATCGAGCTTATGAAAAAAATAAGGGTCGCTCGTTATGGGCTGATTTCGGTGCTGATCGATCCATAAAAAGATTTCATATTTATATTTCAAATAGAGTTTTAGATTTTCTCGCGGATCGGAAGACTCATGATCGATCAAATTTTTGAGAAACTGTTCCAATTTTAGGATCAGATACTCGAGGTAAAGCTCTTCTTTAGAGCCAAACATATTGTAAATCGTACCTACGGAAACTTCAAGCTCTTTAGCAAGATCGGTAATTTTGAACTCTTTGTATCCCGTTTCATCGAAATATTTGGCGGCTGCTGTGAGATAAAGCTCTTTTTTTAGTCGGGTCACTTCGCCCATAATCGAACTCTTCACGTATCACCTCATTTGGTATTTGATGTATCTTATCACATAAATACAAGTGAGTTCAATAAAATGAATTAATTTTAACAAATTGAACATAATTCAATATTAAGAATATCTGCTGTAACCTTTCAAATATCAATCGGGATTGAATACATGAAACAAAGCCTGCAGAAGCTTTTAGAGCCGAAACTTATCACCTACATCAAAAAAAACGGCTACGATGGGAGCGACTTTATCAAAGACGCCCTCTCTGGTCTCTCCGTCGCCATCGTCGCCTTGCCGCTGGCCATGGCGATTGCGATTGCCTCGAATCTCCCCCCCGAGAGAGGATTGTTCACAGCGATTGTGGCAGGATTGTTCATCTCTTTGATGGGGGGGAGCCGTTATCAGATCGGGGGTCCGACCGCTGCGTTCATTGTTACCGTCACCATTGTTGCAATGAAACACGGCTATGGGGGGTTGGTGCTTGCCACTATCATGGCGGGGGTATTGTTGGTCATCATGGCGTTTTTTCGAGCTGGAGAGCTGATTAAATTTATCCCTCACCCAGTGATTGTCGGTTTCACCTCAGGGATAGCGCTCCTGATCCTCTTTTCACAGCTAAGAGATTTTTTCGGACTCTCCATCCAAACGATGCCCCCCGATTTTATCGACAAGCTGATCTTATACATTCAAAACCTCCATCAAACCAATCCGTATTCTGTTGTAGTCGCCCTCATCTCTATCGGGATTATCATTCTAATGACAAAGAAATATCCCAAAATCCCAGGTCCGATTGTGGTCGTCACCCTCTCTGCATTGGCAGTATGGGTGCTCAACATCCCCATCGAGACAATAGAGAGCCGTTTTGGTACTATCCCATCGATGTTACCTAGCCCAACTTTTCCAGTTATAACCTTTGAAAAAATCCGTCTCTTATTTCCCGATGCGATGACAATTGCCCTCCTTGCTGCTATCGAATCACTCCTATCCGCAGTCGTTGCCGATGGGATAGCAGGGACAAAACACAAACCAAACACCGAACTCCTAGGTCAAGGGGTGGCCAATATCGCCTCCTCCGTCTTTGGGGGATTGCCTGCTACCGGTGCCATCGCTAGAACGGCGACCAACATCAAAGCGGGAGCCGTATCACCGATTTCAGGGATTATGCATGCACTGTGGCTCTTCGGATTTATGCTCTTACTCTCTCCCTTGATCGTTAAAATCCCCCTTGCGGCATTGAGTGCTATTTTGATCGTAGTAGCGTGGAATATGTCAGAGATCAAACACATCCGCTTGATTATGAAGGCACCCCGTGCCGATCGTGCCGTGCTATTTGTCACATTTGCCCTCACTGTATTGGTCGATCTGAACGTCGCTATCCAAGCAGGGATTGCGTTGGCGGCGATATTATTTATCCATTCGATGATGGGGGCGGTCGAGATCCGATCTTATGATGATGACGAAGAGGAGAACGACGATCCCGATGCCACCTCTAAAAAAGTGATCCCCAAAGGGGTCGAGGTCTATGAGATCAAAGGGCCGCTCTTTTTCGGAATCGCTGAGAGACTGGTCGATACCCTCTTGTTGTTCGATCTTCCGCCAAAGGTATTTATCTTGCGCCTTCGGCATGTTCCGATGATCGATGCGGCGGGTCTTCATGCCCTAGAGAAGCTAACGTATCAACTCCATGCGCAGCATTCGGTATTTATCCTCTCGGGGGTTAATAAAAATGTTCACAATTACATCCGAAAATCAGGATTAGCCGAAGAGATCGGCGAATGTAACATTGTCGATCATATTGACAAAGCGCTTGCCCTAGCGGACAAAATCGTAGCCGAACCCCAAAACAAATAAAAATCATCTCATGTCATGGTTTGTAGCAGAAGAGTTAGGACTCACTCGCATTGGGAAACCATATTGCTCCCATCAGCGTTCAATAACAGAGGGAAGATGTGTTGGATTTTTGAGCCGAAGCTGTTTGTTGACGTTCATTCGACCGTATACCACCTCGATATCACTAGGGGATATGCCAAATTCTTTGGCCAAAAAGCGAACCATGTGATCGGTTGCACGTCCCGCTACAGGAGCTTCGGTAACACTGATTTTGAGCTGGTTCCCTTTGACTTTTCCGATGGCGTCACGTTTAGCACTTGGAGTACCCAAAACATTTAAAACCAAGACATCCCCTTCCCATTGGTAAAACATTTGGGCTAAATTTTTGGCTTTCATGGACAGACTCCTCTTATTGACTGATGTTACGCATTTACGAGCAAAGCCCGCAAAGTGGCAGGGACAAATCTCCCTACAACCCCCTAAAGATACGAAATTTGATTTTTACACTAGGTTTGAGTATGCATAACCATTTAAACAAGCAATTTTATCACAAAGCCATTGTTAAAAATGGTTTCACCCCGCAAGGTTTGGGGTGGCACTCCAAATCATCCCAAGAGATCCGTTTTCATCAAATTCTCAATCTTCTCCCAGATCAACTCTCTTCGGTGGTCGATGCGGGGTGCGGTTGCGGCGATTTTTACCTCTATCTTTGCAAACACCGCAGTGATTCGATCGATTATATCGGATTGGACGCCCTGAGCATTATGGTTCATGAAACAAAAAAGCGAACTGGACGTGAGGCGCATACGTGCGATATCCTCGAAGACGATTTGCCAAAGGGCGAGTATTATATTTGCAGCGGAGCACTCAATATCCTCACCAAAGAGCAGTCATTCCGATTTATCGAGCGGTGTTATGAGGCATCCCATCGGGGGATTGTCTTTAATTTTTTAGAAGGAGAGGTCTGCTCCAAAACCTATAACTACCTCAAGAGTTCGGAAATTCAACAACTGGCGGATAAACTCGGGGGACGAAGTATTTTCCGACGTGGCTATTATCAGTGCGATTGTACGGTGGCATTTTACAAAGAATGAGGTGCAACAATGATTTTGAATGAATACTCGGGTATAGTATCTTTGTACTTAATCTCCTAAAAGGTACAATAGAGAGAAAAATAGGTGATTTTGAGCAATGAAAGAGCGCTATACCTCTCCTAATGTTTCGTTGGAGGCAATTTTACGATGGCAGTTTTCCAAACTATTTAAAAAAAGCTCTACCCCCACCACATCGCTTCCAATCCTCTCTCACAGTGATCTTCCCGATGGAGAGTATGTTCTATGGATGGGGCATGCAACATTATGGATGAGGCTGAGAGAAACCACTGTGGTCATCGATCCAGTGTTAGGCAATCTCCCTCTATATCGCCGACATACACCGCTCCCCGTACCTAAAAATCGGCTCCATAGCGATATTATCCTCATAACTCATGCCCATTACGATCACTACGACAAAGCTTCGACACTGTTTTTATTAGAGCAAAATCCCGAAACGATCATTATCGCACCGGATGGGTTTTGGCGCTATTTGCGGGGGAAAATCGATCGGGAGCGGTGTTTTGAGTTGGAGTGGTGGGAATCGGTCATGATCGGGGGGCTGTTTATCACCCTCGCCCCTGCCAAACATTGGAGCAATCGCACCCAAATCGATCGCAATAAAGCTCTTTGGGGTGGATATATCATCCAAAATGCCACCCACACGATCTACCACAGCGGAGATACCGCCTATGGGGAACATTTCAAAGAGATTGGAGAGAGGTTTTCGATCGATGAAGCGTTTTTGCCGATCGGAGCGTATCTGCCTCGCGAAATCATGTCTCATTTCCACATCTCACCCCTCGAAGCGCTCAAAGCAACAGAGGATTTAGGGGCAAAAACCCTTATCCCGATCCACTACGGAACATTTAAGCTTGCCGACGATTCGCTTAACGAACCGATCGAGTGGTTTGAGGAGTTGATTACCTCCCCATACCCGTTTAAGCCTCGCATCTTGAACATCGGAGAGATTTATCGCTTCAACACCACATCCACATTCAAATCGACTTGATCACGTACAGTTAAAAATACCATTTTCGGAGGGGTGATTCCATAATCAGACATTTTCATCGAACTTTTTACTCTAATTTGTACTTTCGACCCCTCTTCACTCACACTCCCCTCAAAACTAAAAGGTTTTGACACACCATGAATGCTCATTACCCCTTTGAGGGTCACATTATTACCTCCCTTGACAAGAACCTCTTTGATCTCAAACGATGCTTTGGGAAATTTGTCCGACTCCATCGTCTCGCGCATATTGGAATCACGTTTCGCATTATCACTGATAAAGTCGGCAATACTCACCTCCATCGTCCCTTTGAGCGAAGTGATCGAATCCCCCATACTTAAATGGGAAATCGCTTTTTTAAAGACCGGATCGATTGACGAATCACCGAATACTTCCGTATGCGCCCTTATACTACCCGATTCAAAACTCAAATTCCCCGCAAACACCGATGAAACAAGTAAAAATGCTACAATGCTTAATTTAATCATGAAGTCCTCCTAACATAAAATGAATATACTAACGCAAAAATAGTTAATATAGCCGCAGACATCCACAGTTGATGCCCTAGTGCAACCACATTAGCCGCCGATGCCGCTACCCAACCCACTCCGATCATAGAGAGGGCTATTGTACGGATATCTCTCATCCGCATCAACGTATAAAATAACAACACATTATAGTATGAGATTGCTATCGGATAGACAACAGCGAGTAAAATAGGTTTGTTCATCCAATAAAGGGAGTAGCTCAGAGCAAACAGACCCAAGATAATCGGTGTGTGTTTGATCAACTCCCCTCCAAAACGATACGCCACATAGACACCGGCAAGATGTGACGTGATGATCAAGAGGGTGTAGTTACTCCAAATATCCATACTTCCCGAACGGCTCAATGTCTCAAATAGAGCCGAATCGGCAAAAATCCACACCATCATCACTCCAACCGCTTTCCATGGGAAACGGGGGTGTTTTAGGCGTTCAACCCGTTTTAAATGGGTAAAACGGAGCGCAGCCACAGAGATCAATGGGAGGATGATTGCGATATCGTCACGCTCCGCAAAAGGGTAGGTATAAAATGCTGTTCCAATCGCGTACGAAATTGCCAATCCCAATGAGAGCTGTAATTTCCCCTGTGAGGCAAAAATATAAAGAAGCAGCGGAGCCGTATACCCGACGACAAATCCAAGCGTCATCAACATCCCGAGTGAATAATTGGGATAAAACCATGAAATCATCATCTGAACCCCAAATAAAAAGCACAACTCCTGCTTGAGACCGTGATGGCGCCAAAAAGCACTAAACAGCGCCCCAATAACGCCCCCAATCGGAAGGGTATAGAGATCATGGATATGTGAATCAAAAGCTCCGACAACACCTGTTTGGGCGATGAGAAGATAATACAAAAGCTGTGAACCAAGGACGACAACAAGAAGATTCAATACTTACCTCGCAACACCAACCAATACACCAACGCAAACACACCATCGTACAATGCAACCAAAATAGCGATCCCATCGAGTGAACCAGCCATATATAAAGCTACAAATACCGATGCACAGACAGCACGCACGGTAGCGGTAAGCTCCGCGAATCGGTGCGAATCGCTTTGAAGTCCGTGCCAGTGCGCTAGCCCCGTCCCAATCATAAAAGCAAATACGAGATACTCATATGTCCCGCCAAAATGAAATCCAAGCATCGGGAAGAGTGTCGCACCGCCGAGGATCAGAATAACACCGCCTCCCGCATCGCTCAAAAATCCGCTCAGGTGGTAGAGCTTGAGCAACGAATCAAGTGGCATTCGTAAGCGATCGTACGTCATTTTCAGCACCATCGCCACCAAAAGAGCTCCGATCAACGCACGCACACCCAAGCAGGGTTCTACCGCTCCGCTGATCCCCCCCGCTTCGATAATCCCAGCGATGGTGAGGGTGAGAGCCATCAGCGCTATCAACGCCGCCCAAAGGATCGCATATCCCCGACGAAACAGATTGGGCAAGAGATGGTGCATAATGGTAAGAGCCATAAATGCCACCCCAAGCCCCATTGCAATATGGGCATGTCCCACCACTAGATCATTTCGGTGAATCAGCTGACGAATTTCGGGAACAAAGAGAAAATTCCCCTCTACATCGACAAACACAAATGCCCATATCGAGAAAATCAGATACGGATTGGTTTTAAAATCCACCCCCGCATCCCGAAGCCACACCCACAAGAGTGGTAGATAAAGCAATGTGAGATATTGAAAAAACCACTCTTCATTGTAGCTCAAAGGGTGGAAGAAATTACGGATAATCAAAGAGATGGCGTAACCTACCAAGGGCACGATCCACAACCAATGCCATCTCGGTTTGAACCCCTGCGTTGCCACCAGTTTAATAAGAAGATAGTAGATCGGAATAAGGGCAAAACTCATCCCCAGAGTATTGTCTCCGTGCGGTCCGATAAGGGTTTTCTCCACCTGACCGTACTGCGGGTTCATGAGTAGCACAAGAGCAATCGGTGCGGCGATAACGGCGGCGAGTGAGACATTCACCCATACAGGGCGCTTATCGTAGCGGTGCAGCGCATCGAGGAGGGCAAGAAGATAGAATAGACCGCTAAAAGCGAGTAGGAAATTGAGCCAATATGGAAAATCGTAAAACGGCAATCCTCGAATATTTCCAAACACAATCGCCATAGACATAAAGAGTAAAAAGAGGTTCCAAATGATGAAATAACGGCGCAAATGGGCAATAGCGTTTTCCGATAAAATCCCCTCTTTTTGGAACAGAGCAAAAGGGAGCAATGAGAGCATCAGCGGAAAAAACCCATACAACATTTGCGAAATATGGAGTGACCGCGCACGCTCAGGCGAGAGTAATGTCATCGAGCCGTCCAACCCCAGTATCTCAATCGCATAGACAAGCCCCGCAAAGAGTCCCAAAATCAGCCAAACGAACGCTAAGGGCAACTCGGTGTTTACAAGATCCTCTAAAATTCTGCCTCGCACGAGGCTATCTTCAGTGCCATAGCGGCTAGCGTAGTCCTTCGAGCTTTGTTTGGAGGAGGTTCTATTTCGTAATATCCTTAACAACGCCATCCTCCATCTCGATAATAATGTCCGCATAATCGGCTATTTTTTTGTCGTGCGACGCAACCACAAACCCTGTACCCGCACATGAAAACCCCCGAAACAGTTCATACACCCCTAGCGCATTTTTAGAGTCCAGACTCCCCGTCGGCTCATCCGCAAAGACCACCGAGGGGGCATTCACCAACGCTCTAGCAATAGCAGCGCGTTGACGCTCCCCGCCAGAAACCTCATCGCTGTAACGGTGGGAGAGTTTGGAAATTCCAAGAGAATGCAATAACGTCTCAATTCGGCTCTCCTCCATCGCTCCGAGGGCAATATTTTCGCGCAACGTCAGATAGGAGATGAGATAGTGGAACTGAAACACAAACCCGATATTATGCCGACGGAAACGGTCGATATTCCCCAATTCACTTACGATTTTTCCATCATATTTGACTATCCCTGCTGAGGGCTGAAGCAAGGTGGACAAAATCGAAAGAAGCGTCGTTTTACCACTCCCGCTCTCTCCGATAATGGCAGTAAAACTCCCTGCATCAATCGTTACATCGACACCGTTCAATACTTTGTCACGACCGTAGAAATGCTCCAGACCCAATGCTTCGATTGTCATACGTCACCTCGCTGAATCAAGCTCACTGGATCGATGCGGGAGGCGTAGAGAGCTGGGAGGAACGTCCCCACTAATGCCATGACAACCGAGATGACAAACACTTGGATCATCAACGCGGAGGTGATCTCTCCGTTGATGTAGCCTTGAAATTTATCGGCATGTTCGATCAGCTCCAGCACCCCAAACGACACCCCAAGCGCTACGACGTAAGCGACGATCGCGATAATGAGGGTCTCTCCCAAAAGTTTTAGGATAATCGCAGTAGAGGAAAGACCAATCGAGCGCATGATCCCAAATTCTGCTTTACGGTCACTCACCACCATACTCATCATACTGACAATCCCTAAAATCCCCATCAAAAATGCCATCGCACCGATTACATCGGAACTCGTTTGGATGATTTTGAATTGGTTATACTGCTCGATAAAACTCTCGGTCGTTTTCGCTTCGATTTGGGCATCAAGGGTGTTGATTTTGCCGATGATTTCATCGCTTTGTCCCAAATCTTCCAAGCTTACCAACACGATCGAGGCGCTTTTATGAAACAGCTCTCCCCCATCAGAAAGGTTCATCACTACCCCGCCGTCTTCAAATCCGATCCGACTTTTAAATACCCCGCTTACCTGAAACTCTTTTTTGGAAATGATAACCTCTCTAGGGTGCTTGAGAGTCTCGTAAATCTTTGACCCCAGCATCACCTCGCCCACTTTGGGGTATCTCCCCTCTTTGAGGGGATAGCTTTTGAAGCGGTTCTCGCTCACTCCGTATATTCCGACAATGGGTAGTGGATCAACCGGAGCGGCACCGAGAATCATGGCGCTGGAGACTTTGACCCCTTCAATTTGGAGTATCGAATCGTTCAACGAACGGTTAATATCACTGAAAAAGGTATCGGCAATCCCTTTTTGGGTGACGATAATATCGCCGTCGGTTTTGAGCATCGCACTGTACATGCTCACCACTCCGCCCGAAATAGCGCTGATTAGAAATATTGCAGCGATTGAGACGCTCATACTAAGGAAGATAAGGGAGGTTTTAAACCGATTTTTTCGGAGAGCCTTGAGCGGTGTGATCACTGCTCAATCGCTTTTTTAAGGTCGGCTTCGTTATCGATAAAATCGACTTTCACAAGAAAGTTACCGCGAAACTTCATAATGGTAATTTTACCCTCTTGGTAGGGGAAATTGAGCCCTTGCTCTTCGTCTTGGATCAACAATACACGGTGGGTGTATTTGCGCATTTTTGGCAAGGCAAAACTTTCGGTGATGAATTTTGGCATTTGAGAGATATCGGCGACGAACGCCGCTTTGTTTTTGGCAAGATACCCCTTTTCCTGTGCAGTCAAATACTCGTTTACCGTTGCCCCAGTCCCTTTCTCAAATGCCATAATCAGCGTTTTCGGCATCACTTTAAGAGTGACCCTCTTGCCGAATTGATCGAAGAGATCAAGGGGCATGACCGATTGACCTACTTTGTACGGCGCCGCCCAAACACTGAGTGTCACCAACAATAAAATGATAACCTTGTTCATAATAATCCCTTATACTTGATGAAGTAACGAAAGTATAAGAGAAAAAAGGATAATCAACGATTAATGGGTAATTTTAGCCAAAATGGTTTCAATCTGAGCGTGTTTATCGAGAGTAAGATGGAACGTCTCATCCATCACTTTATCCAAATGGTTCATCTCGGTGAGGGTGATTCCGAACGGATCTTTTTTCGTCACTTTGCTCCCGCTTGGGGTGAGATTGACGTTGTCGAGTTTTTTGGCGGCATGGCGGATAAAATAGGTGAGAAAATAGCCGCCAGAATAATCTTTTTCGATTGCAACCACCACCCGCGAAGCGTTCGATTTCTCCCATGAGAGATCTGGGGCAAGTGATTTAAAATCCTCTACCCCCAAATACCCGACATACACCTTGGTGTAGATATCGTGATAGCGCTGGGTTGCTGGACGTTTGAAAAATTCGACATCAAAAGGCTCTTTCCCTCTGAGGGAGCGAAGCATCCACGAAAGGGTGGCATAGTATTTGAAGGCCGAAATTTTCAAACTATCAGCATGAGCGATTTTGGAACTCTCGATCCGAATCATCGGTTTGCGCGGCGCTTTCGAACTCAGTTTTTCCAAAATATGGGCGGCACTGTAGGGCTTGGTGATCCATACCGAAGCATACGATGGCAAATCAGACGTTCCTGTTGCCCCCTCATTGAGCACCAAAAGCGCTTTGACTTTATAGCGAGGAAAAAGCACTTCAAGTAGTGAACGTTTTTTGCGGAGCCGCTTTTTGAGGTTACTTACCGATTTCACCAATGTCATCTCGACGAAATAGAGCTCTTTATCGGTAAAAAGGAGTCCATCGAACTCCCCAATCTCTTTATAGCGGGCACGGTAGATAATCTGCCCTTTCCAGCTCACCGACAACGCATCGCTCTGTGCACGGGTACGGTGTTTGTGAGGTCCTTTGATGATAAAACTTTTGATTTTCGGCTCATTCACGGCAAAGCGGAGGAGCTTTTCATAGATATAGTTCTCATACACTTCCCCCTCAAACGAGCGAAACGCACTAATGTATCCCTCATCTTCCATTGTCAGCCCTTTGGCTTGCAACGAAAGGAGATGATCGATGTTGTAATCGTAATAGAGGAGATTATCGCCAAGCTCCCCATCCCCATCGGGGATGACGGTGTTATTTATTGTGAGCATAAAACTCTTTTATGTCTATTTAGAGGTATTATGCAAATACCCGTTATTATTCTACCTTATTTTTTGCCATAACACACCTCTAAAGTTGATCATGTTATACTCTACCCATGCAAAAACGACCAACCGAAGATCAAATCCGCACCCAATTCGTTACATCGTTGATGGAGTATTTCAAAATCGAAGAGGATATAAACCTTCGCGCGCACGTCGCTGATCTCGTTCGACATATCCACCCCTCGCAGTATCGTGAGTTTTTTCGTCGCCTCTCCTCACGTTCGATGCCATATAAAAGCGGTTTTGAAAAAATCGCTTTGGTGGCTGAGGAGTTCGAGGTGGAGAACCTCACTCCAATCGATCGTGAGGCACAGGAGAGAACCCTCAAACTCTACACCCTCATGTACGATATCCGTCGTGACATAACACTCGTGCGAGACGGAGAAAAAAGTGCTCTAGAGCGGTTCGAAGCGATCCGATTTACCTCGATTCGCCGCGTGGAGGAAAATAAACCTCTCCTCGATGAGACCGATATCAATGTCGTCAAAGCCCTCACCAAAAAATGGATTTATGACTACGTTTCGCTCGATCGGAGCCTCTTTGAAATGCGCGTGCTTCACGAATACCGCAATGAGATTCTCCGTCGGAAAGGGGAGAAAAATGGGACTCTATCCGCACCGTTTAAAGCTAAACTTATCTCCTCGGTTGAACGCTCATGATTACTATCCCAACCCCCCTGATCGACCGCGATGATCTCTCCCTTATGGAGCGCTCCCTCATACCACTCATCGCCCTCTATACCCAACAATGGGGGGACAAACCGAGCGATATCGACGCCTCGACATTGGCACAAAGCCTTCGTCACACCCCAAGAGAGGTGATCGAAGCGCTCGATGCAATGGTCAAAAAAGGGATCCTCAAAACAATCCGCCGTAAAACACCGCAGGGGGTAATGATCTACTACACCTTTGCCCCTATCAAGACCATTCCGCCAATAGTATCAACACTCACCGCCAAAGAGTACAGCGATAGTAGCTATTTTCTCAACATGGACAATGATGCGTTCGAAGAGCTTCATGCTTTTGCACTGGAACTGTGCGATCGGGAGGGGTTGAGACGGGATTTGTTCGACGATTTCACCCTCTATCAACGCTCCAAAAATAACCGTTCGTTTGACTGGTGTGCAGAGTTCGAACGATGGGTGCGGCGAGAAAACAGTTCAAATACGACACTCGCTATCGGCAACCAAGCACTGAGTGAGACCAAACCATCTGCCGAAGAGTTCGAGATGGCACACTATTTTATCCGTCACCTCGCCTCAATCGATCCGCAGTTTGAAGAGCCATTCGATGTGATGAGCTGGGCGAAACAGATCCAGATCTTGACCGAAGCAGGGGGATATACTCTCCTTGAGGTCAAAGCGGTCATAGATTGGCTTTTTAGTGCCAAAGGGGATTGGTTCCGCCCAAATGTCCCCGATGCCTACCATCTGCGCAAACATTTCAAACGGCTTGTAGCCCATACCCGCAGTTTCCGAGACGGAAAACCTCGCCTCCCCGACGGGATCGATCTTTTCGATCTCTATGAGCAGATGTAACACAAGCCAATATTACAACGTAAGGTCAGTTAATTAAGCACAAACTCAATACGTCGGTTTTTGCTTCGCCCCTCTTCGGTATCGTTAGAGGCCACCGGATTAGCATCCCCCATCCCATTGACCGTGATGATTTTCGGATCAATCCCCTCTCCTGCCAAATATTCAGCGACCAGTTTACCGCGCGCTTCGGAGATGATCTCATTAGTCGCGTAGAGGTGTTTGAGTCGTCGCGGCGGGATGTTGTCGGTGTAGGAGTTGATGATGATCATCTTTTTCCCACTCGCCTTAAACGCTTTCGCCCATTTGCGCAACCGCTCTTTACCCGCCTCGTTCAACACCACAACACGGTTATCAAAAAGTTGGAAATTACGAAAATACGGTGCTGGTTCAGGTGAAACGACACTCGGTTTATCGATTATCGGCGCTCTGGTAGCCAAGACAGGTTTCTCGATCGCTGGGGCTTTGGGGACGACTGGAGCGATCTTTGGTTCTGTTGGTTTGACTGCGGTAACCGTCATCGGTTTTTCCACTTTTGGTTCAGGTTTTTCGATCGGAGATGGATCGATAATTTCAGGCATCAAGATTTTCGTAGCAGTAGCTACGGCAGCCGGCTTAGTCTCTGCCGTAGGGGGGGTAAGTACTGGGGCTTTGAGCGGTTTGATTTCAGTAACCGTTTTCGGAATAATCTTTTGTCCAGGTTTGAGTTTTTCGATCTCCATCATCACGCACGCCCCTTTGACATCGAGAGCGGTGAGGGTATAAATGTTCCCTTTGATCTGCCATCGAGGGGTTTTAAGCGGTTTTAGATCCTGATCCAATCCTTGATATTTTCGGACCCCATACCCTTTGGGGACATTCACGGTAAGGATGTTTTCCGCCGTAACGCAATCGGGACTACTTTTGCAATCTCCACCACTAAGGAGGATTGTATAGACCCCTCCCTCCTCCGAGACGAGAAAATCGTCTTTGTAAGCACGCTGAACATAGGAGTAGCGATCCGTGTTGGCAAAAGAGAGTTTGACACTTCCATCTTTCAGCCTCTCGATCGAATTGTTTTCAGGGCGAACATAAACGATCCGATTTGGATCAAACCCTTTGTCAAACATAAATCCGTAATTTTTATTTTTGGTACCCTGATAGTTGAAATGGAGAAGCCCCTCTGAAAAATCGGCTTGCGGATAGAAGATCATCTCCGAAACATCGGCAATCAATTGCGTCCAACTCACCCCCAATAACAATAGTCCCATTACTATTTTGCGCTGCATTATCACCTCTTTATAATAAACGAAATGGTACACTATCATCAACTAATCTTCGGTTAAAGGAGATAACAATGAATCTACTATCCCTCTATCTCGACCGATCCATAACCATCTCGACGCTCGAATACCCACTCGATCTTCAGATGAACAAAGGGGTTTAAAACGGCTATTACGGTTATAACGAGAAACTTCATGTCGTTCTTGCCCCCTTTGGCGTCCTCACTCTCATCGCCGATGAGAAGAAACCCATCCTTGATACATTGGCTCTTCTCTTCATCACCATTGATGATGAGCACACCATCACCCAAGACTACCCCATCCATATCGATCCCGCACTCGAAAGTGCATTTACCATCACAAACGAAGCGATCATTCTGCGTGAAGTGACGACTCTCAATCTCAACATCATCGCCCTCGCTGTCTCCCAAAGCGTCGGACTGGAACGGTATGAGAAACGGCTCGATACCCTTTTTGCCCAAAGCCGTCGAATTGTCGAATCGATCCACACTTTTTCGATTACACGGCGGGGACATTTGATGCAGTTTGCCAAACGGCTCGCCCTCACCCGTCATGATATGGTAAGCAATCTCCTTCTCCTCGATAAACCCAATATTCTCTGGGACAATGAAGAAGCAGAGAGCCTCTACAACCGACTGGCATTTGTTCTCGAACTCTACGACCGCCACGAAATTGCACTCTCCAAGCTCTCACAGATCAAAGAGGACGTGATGCTCGTCATGGATATCATCAATCACAAAAAGAGCGAATTTTTAGAGTGGATTATCATTGTTCTTATCGCCGTCGAAATCGTTATGGGTCTTTTGAAAATGATGCACTAATTGTACCAATAAACCCTTTTTGTCCTAGAAACTCAAATCTGCTCTTCTCTCTTGGTTCCCTCAGCTAAAACCCAAAATCCTAACACCCACCC
>JACXUF010000071.1 GCA_014764105.1 Sulfuricurvum sp.
ATGCAATCAATGCCGATTCTGCGGTGTGGAGCAAAGCGAAATTCGCAACCGTGGCTCTCTATCCGCAAACGGCAATTGAATTTAACGATAAAAAGGCGATCGAAGCGAATAAAGACGCAAAAGGTAAAAAAGCGCAGGTTGCAGCCGTTCATAATGGTAAAGAGATCGCCATTTTGGTTAAATGGGCCGATGGAACGAAAAACGTCCAAGGGATCAAATGTACCGATACCTATAGCGACGGTTTTGCGATCCAATTTGCTGGAGCCACCAAAAAAGTTCAGCCTCTACCGTATATAGGGATGGGTTCGGATGGTCGTCCGGTAGTTGTTCATTTGCAAAAAGCGACTGAAAAAGTGTATGAACCAAACGGAAATAAAGATGTTTCTACTCAAATCAATCGTCAACAAACAGGTGTGTTCGGCAAAGAGCTAGCCGATTACGATGCAAAAGTCGCTTCGTTGGCAAATCTCGATTTTGAGCGTGTTTTTGTGGGTGAAGGCTTCCGTTCGTTGACCGAAATCAAAGACAAATCGGTTAAATCGAATGCCGCAATGAAATACGACAATAAAGGATGGAGCGGAACACTTACCCGCCCTTTGAAAGATGATTACATGAACGGAGCAGGTACCGTGGCGGCAGCAATTGCGGTATGGGATGGAGCAAAACAGGGGCGTAACGGTTTGAAACTCCTCTCTTCGTGGATTGCGATCAATCTAGAGGGGCAAAAAGCAAACGCTGCGATTGTGGCAGAAGCGACTGAAGCACCAAAAGGTGATGTGGCTAAAGGTAAGGCGGCGGTAGAAGCTAACGGATGTGCGGGATGTCACCAAATAGACAAATCGGCTCCGGCGGGATATATGGCTCCATCGTTGGTAAATGTAGGTGGTTATTCAACTGCGGCATATCTTCGTGAGTCACTTTTAAAACCGTCTGCGGTTGTGGTACCAGGTTTTAACCGTAATGCGCATTCAAACACACCGTGGTATAATTTAGAGAAAGGGAAGCGTGTCTCTACGATGACCGATTACAGCTTTTTGGATAAAACGACAGTTGAGGACATCGTAGCATACCTCAAAACCCTAAAAGCGGAGGTAGAATAATGAAAAAGTTACTTCTCGTAAGCGCAGTTTTGTCTGTCGCTTTGTTCGCCAATGAAAGTGAAGAGTTCGAGGGTCTGTTAACAACTCCGGGGTGTGCTGCTCAAGGCGCATTCGCTGATTGTTATTTGGAAAACTACGCGTGCGGTTCGGACGGTTGTTTTCGTAAGAATGATGCAGGGGTAATCACAAAAGATGTGAAGTATGCACTTTTCCAACACAATACCGGAAAGGTCTACACGATCGATACAACGAAATTGAAACTTTCTGAAATGAGTGAGGGGATCAATAAAAACAGTGTTGTCGTGATCGGTACGCTAGATGTTGCGACCAATACGATTAAAGCGACCGGGTTTAAATCTCCGCCACCTCCTAAAAAATCGTTTTTCAAGGGATGTCTATAATCCTTTGATTACCAGCCCCATGAGGCTGGTATCTTTTGGTAATCATTTCTCCTTTGCTCATTTCAAGCCATCATGTGAGACAATCCAATATTTTTTTTAGGAACGTGTGTATGAACAACAAATACCGACTCTATATCTATGCCTTTTTATCCCGCGTTATGAGTGATATCCCCGATCGTCGTTTTATCAATGATCTCAAAAATAATGACAATCTTTTGGAGATTATCGGTGAAGAGACCAAAGAGTGGATCCGAACGACAGAGACAGAAGAGGTGTATGAAAAGCTCAATATCGACTATACATCAATGTTTATCCTCAATACCCAACCGGTTGAATCATTTGTCCTCGATGCGAAAAATGAGACGTTGGTTGGGTTGCAAAATCCCGTCATGGCGTTTTATTTCAATCATGGCTTCGAAGTGAATATGGATCAAACTCAGATCATGGCACCGGATCATTTGGGGATCGAGTTTGCATTTATGCAGACGTTGATCTACCGCAATGAGGAGAAAGGGCAGTTGGAATTTTTGGAACAACATCTTTTCCCGTGGGTTGTTCCCTATATGATGGGGATGAAGAGTATGGCAGATACGCCGTTTTATCGTGATATGTGTGATTTTATTATCGAGTTTTTGAGTAGCGATTATGAGTGTTTGGTTCAAGGAAAAATGAATGGCTAATATCAATTTTATCCAAACCAGCAATCTCTTTTCTTATACCGCCACCCGTTGTCTGCGTAACGAGTATTATCATAACGACTGCCGTATCTGTATCGATTTATGCCCTAAGGGGGCATTTAACATTGTCCGAAACAAATTGACATTGTTTGAGGATGAGTGTGTTGGGTGTGCCGGATGTATTGGGAGTTGTCCGAGTGAGGCGCTGGAGATAGAGAGTTTTGATCCCAATGGGTTCGCAGCAGGGTTTATCCACCAAAGCGATAAGAAACTATCGTGCAAAGTCACTACGCCGTGCCTAGGGGTGTTTGATGTTGAACATTTAGCGGTCATGGCACTACGGGGAGGGTCAAGTATTGTATGTGATATGAGTCACTGCAGTAGCTGTGTGCTCAATGAAAACGGTGCTCTTGAGCGATCCATACGTACAAAAATAGAGACAACGAATCAGTTTTTAGAATCAATACACAATACGAATCGGATTGAAATGATCGAGGAGAAAGAGGAGCAAGTGGATCGTCGGGCATTGTTCCGTAAAGGGTTTGAAAAGCTTAAAGAATCGGTTGTGAACGAATCAGAGGCTCATATATCGATGACGAGCGCACATCACAAGCAAGCTGATATGAAGATGCCGCTGAAGCGGATTTTGCTCAAAAACTCACTCAAAGAGATTGTTGGAGATTTGGAGACGACAACGTTTCTAACTACCAGTTCATTGTTTTTTAATAAACAGATCAATTTCACAACCTGTACTAACTGCGGTGATTGTACCCAGTTTTGTCCGACCGATGCCCTTTTTCCGACTAGCGATAAACAAGGGATCTATTTTAGCCAAGGAAAATGTATCGGATGTGGGATTTGTGAGGATATTTGTAAGCCCAATGCCATAAATGCAAAAGAGGGATATGATCTGATCAATATAGCATTTGACCGAGCCGAAGAGTTGGTTCATTATGAGATGGTGATGTGTTACGAGTGCCGAACCCCTTATCCCTATAAAGGGGGAGAGCCGATTTGCGATCGGTGTATCGGGTTTGTCAAGCAAAATCCAAATATGTTCACATTGGCGAGGGATTTATAGTTCTGCCTATTTTTATCCTTATCCATTGCGTCTTTAGCCCCTTTAACCGCCCCTTTTATCTTTTGAACGCCAACCGAACTAAGTCCGGTTTGGCTACGCTACCGCTGAGGTTGCTTCAGCAGCAGGCTCAAGAGGGGCTCACTTCTTATCCATTGCGTCTTTAGCCCCTTTAACCGCCCCTTCCATAGCCGCTTTCGCGACGCTCCAAGCGCGTACTCCCATCGCTTTTGCCTCTTGAGCTGATTTGGATTTGAGAAGTTGGCTACCCCGTTCGGTGACCCCTTTTTTGATTTTAGCCAAACGTGCGCGTAACAATTCAACCGTTTCTCGGGAGAGAAGGGTGAGCTCGTTGGAGCTGGAGAGCATTTCATTGTTAATTGTGGAGAGTTTATCTACCAAAAGCGGATCATTATGCGCACGTAGAGCGTGAATGATTTGAGAGTAGAGGGTGTCGACATTGTCGAGTTCTACCTCGATCGTTTTGTACTCATCACGGTATAGCGCTTTAACCTCTTCGGGAACATAGAGGAGATATTGGCGGAATTTTTCGATAGAGCGGATGAGTGCGCTGTGGATGCCGCGTAAGGTTCCACGTAAGATCACATCGGCTTGATTGGGTGATGCTTCGGCGATACCAAGTGCGCTTTGGAGGATGCTCGAAAGGATGCGGCGGATACGGACGGCATTGAGGACGTTGGCATTGAGGGCGGTAAACGTGATCTCCTTGATGATCTCCTCTATCATCTCTTGGGTATCGGAACCTTTCTCCATCGTAGTGATAATGGCACTCTCGGTGATCTCTTCAAGAATTTCGAGGAGGTCGATGGAATTTAGTTTGACCTGATGGAGCTTTTTGAGACTCTCATCATGATCGCCTAACTCTTTTTCTAAGGCGGTGAAGAGGTGATATTTGAGATGTTGAAGCTCTTCGCTTTTGCGGGCGATTTGGCGTTCAAGACGCTCTTTTTGTGCCATCAGCTCTTCGAGTTCGCCATAAAGGGTGCGCCCCTCCTCCTCGATCATGGCACCGGTAAAGGTTCTGAGCTCTTGAACCGAGAGTTGGCTTGGGGTAGTTGACCAGTCGGTCGAGAGGGCGGCGATCATGGAAGAGACTTTGGACTCTAAATTCTCTGATTCTAGGGCGTGGTAACGGTTTTGAATGTCCCGTTTGAAAGTTTCGAGATTCATAGGATTCCTTTATAGTACCATTTTGATATGGGGGTGTGCTTTGAGCGTTTCGTAAAAATAGGTTCGCTCATCCTCATTGTGCACCAATAATTCCAAATTCATGCTGATGTATTTCCCACCACTGCTTTTGTTGGAGAGGGTAAGGGAGTACGAGCGCTCCCCGATCACCTCCATCGCAGCGATTTCGACTCCAGCCCTTTCGTAGGCAACAATTTTATAGAGCCAGTTGCAGGGGTATTCGAGCTCAAGCTTTTGGGTTGTTTCGTTGATAATCACCACTTTTACCTCCTGATTTGGTTTCGAGCCGAACATCGCTGATTACCATACTTTTATCGATCGCTTTGAGCATATCGTAGATAGTGAGGAGTCCGATGCTAGTTCCCGTGAGCGCTTCCATTTCTACCCCTGTTTGCCCGCTAAGTTTGGCTGTGACCGTTAGACGAAATCCCGGAAGATCGGGGAGCTCATCGATATCGCAATGTACCCCGCTGAGGTTGAGAGGATGGCACATCGGGATGAGATCAGAGGTTTTTTTCGTCCCCATGATCGCAGCGATGATTGCTGTTTGAAGAACGGGTCCTTTTTTAGCGGTTTGGTTCACGACAGCGTCGAAAGCATCACGATTCATTGTGATCATCCCGCTCGCTACGGCGACACGTAAAGTCGTATTTTTGTCAGACACGTCGACCATTTTCGGATGATCACGTTCATCTAAGTGTGTTAAATTCATCATTGTCTCTTTTAGTATTCTTTGTAGTATTATAGCTAAGTGGGGTAAATTGAGTATTGATTAAAAAATAACCATATTTAGGTCAAAAAATAGACTATAGTTTTGAGATGAGATTTTGGTGGTGCTTGTGCGCAAAAGTGAGAAAGGGTCGTGAAAAACGTATACAAAAGAGGCTAATGGATCCGCTTGAGAGCCTCTTTGTATTCGTGTGGATGATTTAGATTCATAAACAGTGTCTCATCTTCAAAATAGACGTAGTGTGTTTTCGAAGAGGCGAGGAGTTTTCCTAGACGATGATCACCTTGTGCTAACATCCGCTCAAACTCTTCCAGAAGGGATCGGTGGTAGAGTCCACACAGAGGGTGGCTCCCTTCTGCCGTTTTGGCAATTACGGCATCCCATGTGGTATTATCCGTATCGATCAGGATTTGAAAGATCGACTCATCGACAAAAGGGGTATCGACACTTAAAACCATAATCCACTCATCCATAATCTCTCTAAACATACTCACAAATCCTGCCGTAGGGGCATAATCGACTTCAGGCGGATCGAGGATAAAATCGGCTTCAAAATCAAACTTATCGGCGGCTTTGGTGGAGATATAGACCCTCTTAAAAAGGGTTTTGAGCCTTTCGTACTGGAATTGAGTTAGGGTGGGCAATCCCCCAAAAGGGAGGAGTGATTTGTCCTCTCCCATTCGGGAACTTTTTCCTCCGGCAAAGAGGACGCAGGGGATTTTAAACATTATTGGGCGAATGCGGTGGCGAGGATTTTATCCATCCCTGGTGTTGCACCGCTTTGGAGATACTCTAAAACCAAATGGGAAAATTTGTCGATCATGGATGGATCCATACCTAAAAAAGAGAATTGAGATCCTAAGCTTCCCATTTTGAGTAATCCCGCAGGAGCCGCCTTAAGAAGGGTGGTTGCTTGGGGTATTTGTTTGGTGAGGGCGGTAAAATCAAGCGCATTGGCGTTGGATACCAGTAACAATAGGGAAGCTAAAGTAAGTGAGCGCATAAGTTTATCTCCGATAAAAAATTTTTCTATTATAACCTGATGTTAGACACTTT